>NZ_JBQVMV010000013.1:0-123079 GCF_052435475.1 Aliihoeflea sp. | reverse complement strand
TCCCATTGATGTTATTGCTGCGAATGCAGGTAGCCGCCGGACGAAATCGTCCGGACGGTCTGGATGAGAAGCGGAGCAAGTTCCGCCTCCATTCTCTCCATGCTCCAGCGACTGGTCGGGCCGGAGATGTTGACGCAACCGAGCGTCTGCCCGTCCGAGCTGATGATCGGTGCGGCGATGTTCAGATCACCGACGTAGAATTCCTCGGAAGCCTTCGCGAACCCCTGGTCTCGAGCCTCATCGACCAGTTCCATGATGGCATCGACGTCAGTGATAGTCTTAGCGGTGAATGATCGGCGCGCTGCATGTTCAACGAGCAGACGCGCGTCGTCGCGCGGTTGGGTCGACAGATAAGCCCTGCCTGATGCGGCGCAGTACATTGGAATGCGCGTACCGATTGGCATGTGAATGAAGAAACGCCGGTTGGCCGTAAAGCGCGCCATGTAGACCATGTCCGTGCCATCCGGCTGGGACAGGTTAACGGACTCGCCGCACTCGTGGTTGAGTTCGTTTAGGTGTGGATTGGCCCGTTCGAGCAGCGGATCTGATGCGAGGTAGTAGGTTCCGAACTCAAGGGCGCGCGGGGTCAGGCTCCAGCGCTTGGTGGAGTCCCGGCGCAGGAACCCCAAAACTTCAAATGTATGCGTGAACCTCTGAGCGGCACTTTTTGTGATGCCCGCACGGTCGGACAGTTCCGTAAGACTGAGCGAAAACGTGCCCCGAAACGCACGCAGAACTTCGAACCCGCGTTCTACGGACTCTACGAACAATCGGTTGTCTCTTTCGATCATTTATCGCTCTGCAATATAAAGTTTTGCTTAGCGATATCGTCGACCGAACGTCGTGGTATGTCAAGGGTGAGCGCCGCTGCGTAAAGTGGGCAACGCAGCTGTCGATTGGTCGAGTATCGACACGGCTTGCTGCAAACTCGAACCGCAGCGGATAGACGCTAACCGCTCCCTCTAACGCGCTGAGTTCACCTGCGCTCAGTTGTATCGGAACGTAGGAAACGGCCCGTCCAAACGTGCTAGTGCAAGAAGGGCGAAAACAGTTTCCAGATCTCCTTATCCAGCCGCCACGGCGAGTTGGTCTTGTCCATCATCGACCTGCGAAACGTTGATGCCGAATCCGTTCGAGGAGCGGCGCAAGCGGACCGCGTTGGAAGGTCTCTTCTGCTGGGATGCGGGTAAGACCCATAGTTACTAAAGTCTCGTCATGCGATACGAACAGGCTTTTTACCTTCAAAAACTTCCTGTTCAACCTTGAGCTTATTCCTTTCCTACCTGATGGTCCGTCTCGCTGAACGAGACAGGTGCCATGAGGACATGAGCGGCTCGAACACGGTTCATAGCCTCGAAAGAGGACTTGCCATACTCCGCATCGTGGCGGGATCAGGCACGGCGGGATTCCGGCTGACGGACATCGTTAACTTGGCGGGGATGCACAAAGCTTCGGTCGCACGCATCTTGGACACCTTGGTCAACGGGCAAGCGATCCGTAAGGGTGCCGACAAGCGATATTACGTCGACGACGCCTTCAGGGCGGTCTTCGGGATGCCCAAGAGTACGACCATGATCCGCGACGCCGTCCGTCCGGCCATATCTCGCGTGGTCGAAGATCTCGGCGACGCTGCGTTCCTGTCGGTCAGGTCGGGTTTCGACTCGCTATGTGTGGAGCGTCACGTCGGCTGGTATGCGATGCAGGCCCTGTCCTTGAATGTCGGCAGCCGCCGCCCTCTTGGAATAGGTGCCGGAGCCATGTCGCTTCTCGCTCATCTCGGCGAAGACGAGCAAGAGACCATTTTCGCGGACCTTCCGCGGCGGCTGTCAGCATTTCCGCATATCACCGTCGAGGAAGTGCGTCGGGAGGCGGCGGTTACCCGCGTCAAGGATTACGCGCACCTGCCGAATTTCGTCGTTCCGGGCATGACCGGGATGGGCATCGCGATCAGGGATGGTGACGGCATCGTGGTCGGCGCGATAAGCGTCGCGGCCGTTGGAGAAAGGTTGAACGGACCACGCCATGAGCTGGCTTTGCGCACGTTGCGCGAAGCGCGCCAGGTCGCGGAGGAGCGGTTGGCGAACGGTTCGAGTGAAGTCCATTCAATCGCAGAAAGGATCGCGTCTTAATCGTCGCCGTGGCGGCTTGGAACTCAACAGGGAGGAAACGTAATGTATGGACGTAATCTGGCCGGATTGGCCCTTTCGATCGCACTGATTACGGGCGGCGCGGCGAACGCGCAGAACCTGACGCTCGCCGCAGGACCGTCCGGCGGCACCTGGTATCCACTCGGCACGGCCGTCGCCGACATCATCCAGCGCGAGATTCCCGGCATGAGGGTCAGCGTCGTCAACGGAGTGACGGTCGCCAACATCCTCGGTACGAATGCGGGACAGTACGATCTGGCGCTCTCCCTTTCGACCTCGAATGCTGACGCGCTCAAGGGCGTCGGCGAGAACTTCCCGCAGCCCCAGTCCAACATTACAGGGGTCGTTTCGTTCTACCCGTCTCCATACCAAATGGCCGTTCGCCCAGGCAGCGGCATCGATAGCGTGGCGGACTTCGCGGGCAAGATCGTGAACCCGGGCGTGGTCGGCGGAGCAACCGACGTCATGACGCAGAAGCTGCTCGAGTTGAGCGGCCTGTCTTACGACGACCTGTCGCGCGTCGAGAGGCTATCCTACGCAGACGCCTCGATGCAGATGAAGGACGGCCACATCGACGTCTTCACGGGCATCATCTCCGTGCCGTCCTCCGCGATCGCGGAAGTGGCTTTGGGCGGAGGTGTCAATCTAGTGCCCATAGATCAATCCACCGTCGACGAGCTTCGGAAGGAAAACGACGGGTACAGCGCCATCACCATTCCGGCCGGCACATATCCGGGCCAGGACGAAGACACGCTCGCCGTGGGCATGAACAACGTCCTTATCGCCAATGCGGAGCTGCCTGCCGATCTGGTCGAAAAGATCACCAAGGCGCTCGTCGACAACGCTGGCCAGCTTCAGCAGGTAAACGCCGCGCTCCAGAATTTCGGACCTGAAACCGCCGGGAACGGCATCGGCGCTCCCCTTCATCCCGGCGCGGAGGCCGCTCTCGGGGCGGTTGGCACCGGGGCGTCGGGCGGGACGACGCCGGAAGGCGAGGAAGCTGGCGCTTCCGACGACTGATGGATCCCGCAATCGGCCGGAAGCGCGGAGCTTCCGGCCTTCGGTCTGGTGACGAAATGCGAAATTTGACCGTGGCGTTCATGGCCGCCGCCATCGCCCTTGCCGCCTTCCATCTTTGGACAGGGCTGTTCGGCGTGATGGAGAGCTTCACCCAGCGAAGCGTCCATCTTCTGCTGGTGTGCCTGGCCCTTCCGATGCTCGCCTTGCTGGGGCCTCGGGAAAGCCGGTCAAGAAGGTTCATGCTGCTGGCGGGATCCTTGATGGTCGTGGTTCCGCTCCTGTTCAATATATGGACCGGCGACTATTGGGCCAATCACATGGCCTATGTCGTCCCTTTGGAGACGGTCCCTGTCATTCTGGCATGCATTGGCATCGCCGGCCTTGTGATCCTTTCGGAACGCACGCTGGGTCCGGCCTTCGCCGTGATCGTTTGCGTCTTCATCCTCTATGCGTGGCTGGGCCAGTATATCCCCGGTCGCTTCGGCCATCGCGGATTTTCACTGTCCTGGGCCGTGGACCACTTCTGGTACACGAAGGAGGGCGTCTTCGGCATCCCCTTGGGTGTCTCGGCGACCTACATCTATCTTTTCGTCCTCTTCGGGGCGCTGCTGGACCGCTGCGGCGGAGGCAAGTTCATGATCGACCTCGCGATCGCCGCGACCGGGCGCTTTCGCGGCGGCCCTGCCAAGGCGGCGATCGTCGGATCCGCTGTGATGGGAACCATATCCGGATCGGCGGTCGCCAACGTCGTGACGACGGGCGCGATCACCATACCCCTCATGAAGCGCAACGGGTACAAGCCGCATTTCGCCGGAGCGGTCGAGGCGGCGGCTTCATCCGGGGGCCAGCTGGTGCCGCCCGTGATGGGGGCGACGGCGTTCGTGATCGCCGAGTTCGTCGGCCGTCCGTACTCCGAAATCGCGCTGTCGGCGGTGTTTCCCGCGCTCCTGTTCTATGTCGGGATCTTCATGGCGGTACACTTCGAGGCGCTGCGCACGGGGCTCGCGGGCAACTTGAAAGTGCCGAGCCTGGTCGCCATGCTTCGCGAAGGGGCTCTGTTCCTTTTGCCGATCGGCGTCATCGCTTGGTCGGTGTTCCAATACTCTCCGATGCGGGCCGCGCTCTATGGCATAGGTTCGGTCATCGCCGTGGCGGTGTTCTACAGGCTCCTGCGCGGCGACTTGCTCAAACTGCCGATACTCGTGTTGGACGGCGTCGTCGAGGCCGCCAAGGCCATCGGCCCGGTCGCCATAGCCTGCGCCGCATCGGGACTGATCGTCGGCGTGTTGAGCCTCACGGGCCTCGGCATCACCATCAACTCCGCGATCCTCTCCGTTGCCGGATCGTCAATGATCGCCGCTCTTGTGTTGACGATGATCTCGTCGTTGATCCTGGGCATGGGGCTACCGACCGTGGCGGCTTACCTCGTCCAGGTCGGAGTCACCATTCCCGCCCTCGTCAATCTCGGAGTCGACCCGGTCGGCGCTCATCTGTTCGTTTTCTATTTCGCGATCCTAGGCAACGTGACGCCGCCCGTCGCCGTGGCCGCCTACGCCGCGGCGGCAGTCGCCAATTCCCACCCCGACAAGACGGGGTGGCAGGCGTTGGCGATTTGCCTGCCTGCATTCATCGTTCCGTTCATGTTCGTACTGGAGCCTGCCTTGATCATGCAGGGGAGCGGCGTGAGCGAGGCGATCTGGCCCTTGGCGACCGCGATCTTCGGCGTCGCCGGTCTCGCCGCGGCGATCGTCGGGAACGGCTTCGTGCCGCTCAACTTCATCCTCCGGATCGTGGTCGGCGTTGGAGCCTGCGCCATGCTCTATCCTGGGATCGCCAGCGATATCGCGGGTGTCCTAGTGATGGGCGGTGCGCTTTTGACGGGAAAGGCCCTCGCGCAGAAACATGCCACGGCAGCTTCGGAGGGGTCATGACAAGGAGCAAAGGCAGCACTGCCTATATCGGAGGAGTCGGTTTGACCCCCTTCGGGCGGTTGGAGGGCCTGGACACGCTCGACCTGATGTCGTGGGCTGCCAACGAGTGCCTTTCCGACGCGGGTTTGACCCGTGTCGAGATCGATGGCCTAGTCACGGGGTACTCGACGACCATGCCGCACTTGATGCTGGCGACGCTGTTCTCCGAACATTTCGGACTTGACCCGAGCTACTGCAACGGTCTGGCGCTGGGAGGCGCGACCGGATGCGGAGCGATCATGCTCGGCAAATTGCTGGTCGAGAGCGGCCAGTGCGAAAACGTCTTGGTCGTCGCGGGCGAGAACAGGCTGTCGAGCAAAGGCGGACGGGACAGCGCCGTCCAGACACTGGCGCAAGTGGGACACGCCGATTTCGAGGTACCCTACGGCTGCACCATCCCCGGCTACTACGGTCTCCTCGCTTCGGAATACGCAGACAGACATGGGATCCAGGAAGAGGACCTGGCGGAGGTAGCGGTCCACATGCGTGGCAACGCCGCCAGGCGGGAAGGAGCGCACCTTCGAACCCCAGTGACTATCGAGGACGTGATGGCCTCAAAGCCGATCGCGACACCCCTAAAGCTGCTCGACTGCTGTCCAATATCGGACGGGGCCGCAGCCGTCCTGCTGACATCCAGCCCCGCGCAGATAAGGATCGCCGGCGCGGGCCAGGCACATCGCCACCAACATGTGAGCTCAATCGGATCCATCGACGAGACCGGGGCGGCCGCGTCTGCTGGCAGGGCGTTCGCGCAGGCGGGCCGGACCGTCGACGACATCAATGTTCTCGGAATCTACGACAGTTTCACGATCACGCTGACGATGTTGCTCGAAGAGATTGGTTTCAGCGCTAGGGGCCGCACGGGCGTCGACCTGCGCGAAGGGCGTTTCGACGTCTTACGAGGGGGCAGGCCTTTGAACGGCCACGGCGGCCTTCTCTCCTACGGACACTCGGGCGTGGCGGGCGGAATGGCGCATTTTGTAGAGGTGGTCGGAAACCTGCGCGGCGACCGAAATTCAGACGCCGGCAAGAGCGGCTTCGTCCACGCAGACGGGGGCGTGTTGTCCTCGCATGTCAGCATCGTCCTGGAAGCAGAATGAGATTGATGTACCTACCGACCGCCAGAGCCAAATCTATCTCCGAGGGCAGCGCCGTCCGCGCCTACCGATGCACCGATTGTGGCTTCGAGCATCTTTATGCCCGCGGCTTTTGCCCTCGGTGCGGCAAGCCCGATCTGCGACCATTCAGTCTTTCTGGCGAAGGCCGTGTCGCGGCGCTGACTGTCCTCCATCGAGCGCCGACGCCGGAGTACGAATCCAAGGTGCCTTACGTGGTCGCCCTGGTCGATCTGGACGAAGGGTTCCGCGTGATGGGCCATGCTCCCATCGACGTGGTTCCCGGAGCCCGGGTGTCGGCGGTGTTCGAGGCATCAAGTGCCGCTCCACTCAGTTTCCAACCGCTTGCCAAGGCTGATCAATGACGCTCGACATCTTCTTCGACCCGAATTCCGTCGCCGTCATCGGCGCGTCCGATAGCGAGGACAAGATCGGTGGCAGGCCCATCGCTTTTATGAAACGCTTCGGCTTCAAGGGTAAGATTTACCCGGTCAATCCCAGCCGGACCGTCATCCAAGGATTGCCCGCTTTTGCAGGGCTCGATGCCCTGCCGGAAACCCCTGACGTCGCCATCATCGCGGTAGCGGGTCAAGCGGCGGTCGACGCCGTCGGACAATGCGCCGCAGCGGGCGTCAAAGGCGCGATCATCATCGCCAGCGGCTTTTCCGAGTTGGGTGCGGAAGGACGCCTAGTCGAGGAAAAGATGCGCCGGACTGCCAACGATGCGGGGATGCGCCTTGTCGGTCCTAATAGCCAAGGCCTTGCGAATTTCGCGACGGGCGCAATCTTGTCATTTTCGACCATGTTCATCGAGGCCGAACCCGCCGATGGACCCATCGCGTGCCTATCGCAGAGTGGGGCGATGAGCGTCGTTCCCTATGGACTGCTCCGCGCGCGCGGCATCGGGGTGCGCCACGTCCATGCGACCGGGAACGATTGCGACGTCAGCGTTTCGGAACTGGCGGCGACCGTCGCGGCCGACCCTGACGTCAAACTAATCCTGATCTATCTCGAGAAACTCGTCGATCCGGAACATCTCGCCAAGGCGGCGGCCGTTGCCAGAGACCGGGGAGTTCCGATCATTGCGTTGAAGTCCGGCGTTTCCGAAGAAGGAAAACGCGCGGCAGCATCGCATACCGGAGCCATAGCGAGCGAAGACCGAGTGGTCGACGCCTTCTTCAGGAAGCACGGCATATGGCGCGCCAGGAATACCACTGAGCTCGTCCGGGCGGCCGAGCTCCATCTGAAAGGGTGGCGGGGCGGCAGGCGGCTTGCCATCATCAGCAACAGCGGCGCGACCTGCGTGCTGTCTGCCGACGCTGCCGAGCGGGAGGGTCTGAAGGTCGCACAGCTGGGTCCGGAAAACGAAGAAAGGATCGGCAAGATATTGCCGGCTTTCGCCTCTTCACGGAACCCGATAGACATCACCGCCGCGCTCCTTAGCAACGGAGGGCTATTCGGAGAGGTTTTGCCCGTCGTGGGGAGCGATCCGAACATCGACATGCTTCTCATTGGGATACCCGTCAGCGGACGGGGATATGATTTTCCCCGCTATGCCCGCGATACTGCCAAATTTATGAAGGAAGCGAGCTTCCCTGTCGTCGTAGCTGCACCACAACAGTCGGTCCGGGCCGCCTTTGCGGCCGAGGGTGTTCCCGTGTTCGAAACCGAGGACCAAGCGATAGCGGCCCTGGCGCAATTCGCGATGCATCGTGAAATAATCGAGCATACGCAGGGGCATGTTCTCGACCAAACGGGTGTGGTTTCGACCTCCGGTTCGGCGGGCGATTGCAAGACGCTGAACGAAATGCGATCGCTGCAGATCGTCGCCGATGCCGGCTTGCATTGCGCCCGCCATTTGGTGTGCGCTTCAGTCGAGGACGCAGTAGCGGTTCAGCGGGAGTGGGCACGTCCCGTGGTGGTGAAGGCGGTATCGGAGGAAGTTCCCCACAAGTCCGACCACGGCCTCGTCCATCTGAACGTCGGTGGCCAAGACCAAGTCCGCTCTGCCTACGTCGATATCGCCGACAAAATGGCGGCCTTGGGGAAGCGCTTCGACGGTGTCCTCGTTTCCGAGATGCTCAAAGGCGATCGAGAGCTCGTCATTGGCGCTAACAGAGATCCCCACTTCGGGCCGGTTGTAGTAATCGGCGACGGCGGCATCGCCGTTGAAGCCATTCCTGACAATGTCCTCCTACTAGCTCCATTTTCCAAGCAGGAATTCAGGGGCGCGCTTGCCAGACTCCGGATTGCACCGTTGTTTGAGGGGGTACGTGGCAGGAGCGCGCTCGCTATTGATACCCTGTTCGAGGCGGCTACAAATCTCGCCGATCTGCTTCGGGACGACCCCAAGATCCGGTCGGTTGAAGTCAACCCGATCTTGGTGTCAGCCGACACAGCGATCGCGGTCGACGCGCTAGTCGTTCGAGGGGGGACATGCAACTAAAGGGGGCGACGGTAACGCTTGTTGTCGGTCCTCTGCCTCCGCGGGTGGCCCGCCAAGTCATGCTTCTCACGCTCGGCCCCCCGGTGATTGGCTGTTTCCTCTCCAGAACTTATCACGGGGATCGCTGGATCCACGTCCGGACGGGCGTCTCGGTCGTGATCGGGAGATCGAACGACCGGGTCTCGACGTCCACGGTCGACGGCAAGCCCGCGTAAGCGCGGGTCCTGAGCGTCACGTATTCGTTGCGTCGTGCGGCATCGGTCATCCGGGAAATCGATTTCCGACGACGATGACCGGCTGCGCTGCAAGATTCACGGCGGCTGGCGGAGAAAAGGAAAAAGCCCCCGGCGAGAGGGTGCCGGGGGCTTTGGTTGTGATAGCCTCAGAAGGCGACTATTCAGCTATCTTCTATCTTTAGCGCCTCTCTCGATTGCTCCTCGGACATGATGAAAGCCTCGAACAGTGCGTCACCGAAAAAGTTGTCGCCGGCATCAAAGATGTGAGGCGACTGCGGCTCGCCATCTTCTCCTCCGCGAGGAACAGGAAAATACTCTGTAACCTCTTCTCCATCGACATCCGCGACCATGAATTGACCCTGATCGCCTTCATCGATGACCCCCAACAGCCTGAAGACCTTTGTGTCTCCGTATCCGTTTTCGAGTACTGTTGTGTAGCCGTTCTCGATTTCCAACAGCTGTCCGAGTCTGAGGCCGTCATATGTGTTTTTCCGCATTGCCGTAACTCCTGTTTCCCTGATCGGCGGCGCTCCATTGCGCCGCCGTTAAATGAATGATGTGTCGTGGCCCGACCCGGCACAAGCCGTCGGGCGCAAAGTCGGCGGCATCCGGACGCGAAGCTCGGGCGGCGTCTTCGGCGGTCAACGAATTATTTTGCGCGGCGTCGGCCCGAACCACCGGCGGCGAAGCCGTTACCGCCGGCGCGGGACCGCGATCCCATGCCCATGTTCGTTGCACTCGTTCTCGTACAACTCGATGATGAGGTCTTCGGCATGCCGCCAGTCCTCCTCGCTGAGTTCGAATTCGCGCGCGACGTACTCGGCGATCTTCGCCGCATCTCGGTCGAGCGCAGCCTGGCGTTCCGGCGAGAGGTCGAATACTGCGTTGACCTTTTCCAGCACGTTCTCCGAAGATACAGCCGCGAGCACGTGGAAGTCGGCGAGGACGGACAACTCATTCAGCGCGGACATGTAGTCCCCGCAGTCGATGTTGGCTTTGATCCGCTCGCGACGGTCTTTCAGCTCGGCCTTCTCATCGCCTGTATCGGCTGTCCCGAACTCGGCGCTGAGATCATTTCCGTTACCTACCTTATTCAACTGGCTGGCTCCTGGCTGTTGGCGAGGAGCCGAATGAGCACATCCAGGTTGTCGGCGCAAGAGATTGATATAGCTATGGAATTCGCGTTGTATCTATGGGATTCGTCTCCAAAATTTTGTCGAGTTCCATAGCTGCCGCAGGGTTGTTCAAACGAGTTCCAAGCCGATGTGAAATCGTGCAGCCGTATGGGACTCGCGCGGATGATCCTGCCGAGGCGGAGCTATGGGATTCGCTTCGAAATGCGGCATCCGGCCGCAGGCATCAGCCCGCCTCCTCGCCGATTTCGCCCGCCCCCGCCCCGCCGAACGGCATCTCGCCGCCCGGCCGCGCGAGCGTGGGCGCGCGGTACCCGTGCTGATCGTGCCAGAGAGCCGTCACCGACGACGACATCGAAGGCAAGGTCAGGGCTTTCCGGAACGCTTCCTCGTCCTCGATCTGCGGCGTGATGGCCCCGGCACGGACCGCGACGCCGTAGTCGGCAACGGCGTCGACCAGCGACCGGGTCACGACGGGGTTGTCACCTACCCCCGCTTCCGGCGACTGCGCAGGGGCGGCCGCTGGGGGCAGGTACACGGAATACGTCATGCCCAGCTTTTCGGCGGCGGCGCGGTCGACCGCGTTCTCGGCGTCGATGACGTCGACGTCTTCGCCTTCGGCGTTGACGGCGCGCTTCCGGCTCAGGACGCCTGCTTGGATCTTTTTGACGATCGCGTTGATCTCTTGTTCCGGATGGATGTGCTCGCGCTTGGGAACCATCCACTCCACGTCGTAGTAGTCCTCAATGTCGAGGCCGTCGGCCGGCTTCCACACCCCGCCTTCGTAAGCGGCGGCGACGAATCGTTTCCACACCGGCTCGCACATCTGCTGAACGAACATGTGGAACTGGAGGCTCTCGATATGCCGCCAGACCTCGATCATGATCGCGCGATAGATTCGCTCGTTGCCGACTTTCTCGAAGTTGAGCGTCACCATCTCGACGGCGAGGCCGAGGGCGACGGAAAGGCCGGCGAGACCTTCGCGACGGAAGAGCGCGTAGTTCGCGTCGGTCTGCGAGGGCTGCGAGAACTCGACGTCCCAGCCCTCCGGCACCTGCAGCCATTCGCCAGGCTGCATGGCTTGGAAGATCTCCGCACCTTGCTCGTCCTCGTCGAAGACCGAGTCCTCGTCTCCAGCCAGCCGGGGCTTCTTGTATATGCCGCCGTGGGAGGACTGACCGATCTTCCGCTCGAGTTCGGCGTCGTCATATGTCCGGAGGCGCTCCACGCCGTTCATCGCGGACGCGCCCCAAGGATAGCCACGGCTATCGGAGAAGCGGTCATCCACGAGACACCGCGAGCGCGGTCGGCTTTCTCGACGAACGGCATGCCTTGGTCGAGATATTTCATCAGGGTGTTGCGGTCGCGGTTGATCAGAGCGGCCGCCTGCTTGAGCGACACGCACCTGGCCTTCGCAGCCTCGCGTTTAGTCAGAGGTGCGGAGACATCATCGGGGGATGCTGACGAAATCTCGGTTTCGTCCTCGATTTTCCGCACCGATGTGGGCTTCGCTTTCCGTCCTGGCATTCGTTCAATCCCGTGAAAACTCTGGGATCAGAAAGCCGGGCGCGCCTGCAAGATTCAATTCGGGGCTCAGGGGTGCTGATGTTGAACGATTAGAAAAAAAAAATCTCATGGAGAGATCGCGTGCGGTCGGGAATTACCCGCATCCCTTCAGGGTCTCCAGGGTCCCCGGCGGGTCAAATGCGTTGACGCGTTGGAATAGCATTCTCTTCGGAGTCCATAACGTCAACGGAATGGGATGAGGTTGGCAAAATGGAGAGAGTAGCTTCTCTACGTCGGTCAGCAGCCTTTGCCGGGATCTCCGCAAGCTCGATGAGCCAACCTGGAGCGCCACGGCTCCGCAGACTCGCCCCGAGACTTTTAGAGTTCATGGCCCACAGCTGAACGAGAGCTTCTTCGTATGCTCCGTGCGTCACGTGATAACAGTCCATCCCGATCTCCCCTGCCCGGCACCGCTTCCACGCGTTGTTCGACTACAAGGATGCGTTCCGAGGATGCGAACGGCAAACCGCCGGCGGGTGGATGCAAAGATTCTATGGACGCTGAGCAAGTCTTCCCTATGCTTCGCCCAAGGGATTCATCGGGTGGGTAGATTGTGAAGTTTGATCTTAAGAACAGGGTCGTCGAGCTTCTTTCGGCGAACCCTGAAAAGCGTTTCAAGGCGAGAGACATCGCCGTTTGGGTGGTTGAAACCTATCCTGAAGCGGCGGCTGCTAAGATGGAAAAGAGCGCGTCGCTTCATAATCAGGCGCAACTGCTCAACCAGATCGTCGCCGAGATCGGGGCAAATAGGCCAATTTGGGAGAAGCAGCTTCCGCAACTGCGCACGACCGACGGCGTCCGCCCGCGGCTATATTACTGGTCGGATCGCTCCGAAGCCGAAGAGGTCGCGGAGATAGAAGGCGGGGGCGATCCCTTCATAGAATACGCATCCCCCGTCGAAGAATCCCTTGAGACGGCTGAGCCCGTCGTGATCGACAAGAAAATCGTCGCCCGGCGCAGCGAGCACGACCTTTACCCGCTCCTCGTCGAGTTCCTTGAAACCGAGTACAACCTGCGGGGCCACAGGATCGACGAGAAGAGGTCGTCGAACGCCTACGGGTCCGGCGGCAATAGATGGTTGTTCCCCGACGTTGTCGCAATGGAAAACCTTACCGACGGGCTCCATCCGGAGGTCGTGACCGCAATGCGGGAAAGCAGAGACACCCGCATCCGTCTCTGGTCTTTCGAGGTAAAACTCCTGATCAACCGATCAAACGCCAGAGAGACCTACTTTCAAGCAGTATCGAATTCATCCTGGGCAAACTTCGGATATCTGGTGGCTGCCAATTTCGAGGGATCCGAAACCCTAAAGGAGCTCCGCATCCTATACGCCATGCATGGGATCGGACTCATCAAGCTCGACGAGGAGAACCCTTCCGAGAGCCAGGTCATCGTACCAGCTAGAGAGCGGCCTGTGCTGGAATGGGCGATGTGCAGCCGCCTCGCCGTTGAGAACAAGGATTTTCGAGCGTTCATGAAACGGGTCCGACAGTTCTTCCAAACGGGTGACATGTGAGCGATCTTCTCGGCGGAATTCAGTTATGCGCTACGCAACCGGCGGCTATTGTGCCCCGGATGCGAACGATTAACCGCCATCGGAAAACAACAGGAAGACTACGAGCAATATTCCGGTCGCCATCAGGGTCCGGCTTAGTCTACGTGCATCCTAGGAAGGGTCACCAAACTCCACGACATCCAGCAAGGTCGCTGACCTGATCGATCCATCGCCGCGATTGAAAACAATCTGAGTTCGATTGTAGTCGGTGGCGTCATAGGTCCGCTCCATCGAACCCCATCGATCCTCGTCGTCATCGCCCATCGTCCACTCGAATTCTCCTACGATCTCAAAGCGGAACGTGAGCGGAGCGACGCAAGTGACCGTTTCTTTATCAAAGCCGACAATTCGGCAGGGTCCGAAACTTTCGACCTGCATCAACTCGACCGACGACGCGCCACCCGTCTGATAGCTGCCGTAATAACTCACCCCATCTTCGCTAAGCTTTATCTGGAGATCATCGTCGATTGCTCTCTCCAGCTGAGCGTAAAAATCTTCGGCATCGAGGTACGTTTCGACCTCCTGTTGAACGGCTGGATCCCGTTCGGTGGTAAGTATCTGCAACAGCTCGTCGAGTGACGAGAGAGGCACTAAGTCCTCGTGATACTCCGCAGCCGCTCGCATCCGCTTGTCTGCGGTGACGACGTACAGCTTCTCACCGTTTGCTCTGGTCCAGAGAACAGCGCCTTCTATAATCAGCGCATCGGGAAACTCTTTCGATCCGTGAACGTCAAAAGGGGGATGCCGCTCGCGATACCGGGTAAGTATTGCATCCATCGAAATGCGATGCTGTTGATGCCTGGCACTGAAGGCCCGTCTCAAATGGGAAAAGAAACCGATCTGCGCGTGGGCTATGACGCGTTCGCTCGCCAGCGTCTCCGGCACTTGGACCTTGCTTGGCGCGAGGGCATAGTTCCAGCTCTTGCACTCCTTCAAGAAGGCTTTGTGCGCTTTGGCGAGTTCCTGAGCCCTCTGCGCGATCCGGCGCTCGCACTCCAGCTTAATCACGTCGTCATAGTGAACGACTAACCCGAAGTCCTTCACATATACGCGCAGTTGCTCAAAGGCTCTCGACCGCAGATCCATTCTGGCAGCTTGATAGATCGAAGTGTCGATCAGAATGTGCCGCGTCAGAAGCCCGCTCGCTGAAGATGTACCTGCCATGTCGCCGTCGCCCGCCTCAACCGTCAGGGACTATCGTCCAGGACGGCGTCGATGCCTACCTGTGAAATACAAAATTCATGGCTTGCAGTCGGGAACACCTTCACATCAACTTCTGACATGTATTCAAGTGACGGCGAAACCGCGAGGGTGTTTCTCGAACATTTAAGACGCTCAGATCTTGCAGCGCTGCTGGCACATGCGTGGATCGAGTATGGACTTCGACAGGGAGCGTGGTCTCAAGAACCGTTTGTCGAAGTCAGAGCTCCCTACCCATTTGCCGAAGCGCTGCATGCTCTTCCCCGGCACGATCGTAAACGGATCGCCGAGGCTGTGGTGAGCAAGCAGCACGACCTACAGGCTGCAGACGACATAGATATCCGGGAAGCCGGGGATGCCGTCGAAGGACAAGCCACCCTTCTTCCGGAACTCATCATCCATCGCGCAATGATGATCGCGGTCGCTACTGGCGAAAAAAACATTCAAGAGGTCGACGACTACTACATGGCGCGCCAAGCGCGGCTTATGGAGCTTTGCGCGGCCGCCGGGATCACTTATGAAAATCCACACGGAAGCCTCTGGGATTGGTTCCACTATTGGAAGTCGGAAGGCCTTGATAGCTGGGCACAACGCAGACAATACGTGCGCAATCTCTTCGCGTCACCGATGGCCGCCTCGATAGCGAAGATCTATGCCATTGGCGTAGTGGCGGAACGCGAACCTACTGGCTGGGACCGGGTCGATCGTTCGCTGGCCAAAGCGCGACAGCGCTATGATGCGGCATCAGCGGAGGAGGATTGGCAAGTAGTTGGCCTGCTCTGCCGGGAGGTCCTTATTTCGCTGGCGCAAGCAGTGCACGATCCCGGGGTGCATCCCGCCTCCGACGACAAAGGCGTGCTTATCAGCAGGACGGATGCGCGCCGCCTATTGGACGCTTGGCTTCACCATGAAATGCCAGGCGGAAACAACAAGGAGATCCGCGCCCACACCAAGGCCTCGTTGGACCTAGCTGTGAATCTCCAGCACCGGCGCACCGCAACCCGGCAACTGGCTGCTCTTTGCTTGGAAGCTACGTCTTCTGCGGTTGCCGTCGTCGCCATCCTCGCAGGTCGAGGGCTCTGAAAATGGAAGATTTGCTTTCCCCTCCCCGCTATCCACACCACTCCCCACAATATCTAGCGGTCGGCTAACGATCGTAAACGATCCCTTGACCGGAATGAACGAGTCGCGTTCTTAGAAGGGGACAGCGCAAATTATTCTGTGCCTTCGGTTCGGATTATTTGAGCGTAAACACTATATTTAGTGTTGTTAGCTCAAACTTAACCAAGGTAAACAGAGTGCATCAGGCGGACTGCCGATCTAGCCCGCCAAGAGATCGCCGAAGGGGACGACGTCCAATCGAGACCCCTTCGAGCGAGCAGCGGCCGAACCCCCTCCACAAGGGCTCGGCGACAAGGCCCTGGGTCTCCAAAACCCGGGGTCTTTCTTATTCCGGTTGTATCCCGCGATTCTGCCAGGTGTCCAGATAATAGACACACAGCCGACCAGCCGGCGGGCAGGCGTTGCAGATCGGCAGCAGCCTAACCCTGCTTCCGTCGCTCGTCCCACAACACGAACGTCGCCAGGCCGATGGCCGTCAGTTCCCCGTAAACGGCGACGCCCTGCGGGGTGAAGATGAGGTCCATGACGAGGTCCATCATGCAGCCTCCTTCACATTCGGGGTCCTTCTCGAGTACCACTCGGACGTCTCCGGACTGACGATGCTGTACGAGTGCTGACAGAGACGCCGCATGAGAATATCTGCCAGCGCCTTCGCATGAGCATGGAGTTCGCCGGGGCGTGACGGGTACCGCGCGTAGTTTATGAGGCCGATCCGGACGCCCGACTCCTCACCGCCCTTGTAGATATAGGTCGTCGGCTCAATCGTGACGCAGAAGCCCTCGTCGAAACAGTACTCGCGGCATACCTGCTTCGCCTGCGCGAGGTCGCCCGCGATGAATATTTCATAACGCTCGGTCGGAACCGTGGCTGGCGTGATCGTCATTCCCCTGTCTCCCTGTTTCGCACCGTTTTTCGGGCCTTCAACAAGAATTGGTCTTGGGAGCGCCTGACGCAAGTTCGCCGGCGGATCATATGTTTTTAGCGATCGCCCGAAGCCGACGTTTACACCTTCACGATATGATGGCTGATGGAATGGAGGGGGCTATGGGCGTCTACAAGTACGACCGTCACCGAAAAAGCAGCAGAAGAAAGCGATCCGGCATGCCCCGGCTCTCGACGGTCGCTGTTGCTGCCGCTATCGGCTTCTTCGCCGCGAACCAGGGTCCGGAGATCGTCACCCGCGCCAGCGAAGCCATCGCCTGGCCTTCCCCATCATCGGCAGCCGTGGCGAGGCAGCCCTTTACCGCACAGTCTCTCGACATCACACCCTCGCCTTCGATCATCTCCATCGGCGAACCATCCTCTACCGCCTCCGAACCACGCCGCGGCGGCCCCGGAACTATCTCCGGCCGCGTCGAGCGGATCGCCGACGGTGACACGTTCAGCGTCAGCGGGCAGCGGATCAGGATTTGCGGCATCGACGCGCCGGAGAAGAATACGGCAGCCGGACGCCGAGCGCGGGAGGAAATGACGCGACTTGTGTCAGGCAGGTCGGTGTCGTGCAAGATCGTCGGACACGGGACGCCATGTGACGGTCGGTCGTCGGACCGCAGCTATGATCGCGTCGTCGCTCAGTGCCACATAGGCGGCCGGGACATCGCGGCAGAGATGGTCAGGCGTGGACACGCGGAGGATTGGAAGCAATATTCGGGCGGGTATTACTCGCGCTGAGGGTGGGAATGATCAAAGTTATCGCCGCTACGGGCCTGCTGGCCTATGGGCTGCTGGTCAGTAGTGCTCACGCCGACGAGATGACTTTTGAACTCGTCGGCACAGGCGGCAACTGCTCAGGGTGCGAGTGGACAAAGGCCGAGGGCAGGATCACCGAGGACACCCCCGCGAAGCTCAGGGAGTATCTCGACACGTACGGAAGTGGCTTTTTCGTCTTCAACTCTCCGGGGGGCAATCTCGTGGCCGGCCTGGAGATGGGTACCATGATCCGTGAAGCCGATAGCGGCACTGCTATCGGGATCTCCGTTGCCGATGATTATGGCTACTATGAATTTGAACGCGCGCCAGGAAGATGCGCGTCAGCGTGCGCATTTGCCTTTCTCGGCGGCACGCATCGGGAGTTGCAGGCGGGAGAGTTGGGCATTCACCAATTCTACGACGGGGTATCGATGTCCCGTCCGGACGAACCGATCTACAGTGCGCTGGATCTCTCGATAAACCAGATCATTTCGTCCCTTCTGATCAACTACGCTTTCGAGATGGGTGTGGATCCACGCTTCATCTCGAAAGCGTCTTCGGTCCCACCCTCAGGCATGCATTGGCTGACCGAGGACGAAATTCGCGAGTGGAAAGTCCGATATGATCCCTCATCGATCGGTGAATGGCGGATTGAGCCTTGGCGGGACGGCATCGTGGCGTTCGCCAAATCGGCGGATGAACTGACCACCGCCACGGTCTTTTGTGGTCAGTCTGGAACGCCTCAGTTGATGGTTTCGACGCCCTATGAACTGTACGAGGGTTCAAGCTTCATCGATCCGACCGAGTATCTGACCTCGATCAGCGTTTTTGGGAAGGAGACGTCGGTTGATGAGGTAGCCGTGCGGCACGAAAATGGTCGATACACGCTGCGGATACAGCTGCCTGGCTTCGATACAACCTCCCTGCCCTCATCTGGAACGATCGAGATCGAAGCGGACGTTCCGCGGGCGTACATGGGGATGTTCCGCTACCCAATGCAAGCAGAGCGCGCTGCAGAGCACATCGGCGCTGCGCTCCGAAACTGCGTGTAATCGTAAGTAGCTATACGGAGATAGGACCCGTATATTCGAGAAACCGGCCTTCCCGATCCATAGAAATATAGGCCCTTTTCGACCGTCGGCCGACGACCATGAAGACGACGTTGCCGTCGTCGTTCCCTAGCAGCCGCAAGCGCTCCGCGTCGGGGCCGACATGCGTCGCGTCTTTCGCTTTCGTCGGGATGATACCTGCATTCACTAGAAATGAACGGTTTTGTCGCGCGACGCCAAAGGCTCGCTTTCGCCGACGACGTCGGAAAAGTCCCCACACCGAACCGATGAGGGCGATGGATACGGACCAGATCACAGCGTAAACAAACGCGGCTACAAAACCGGCACCCGGATTTGCTTCGTTCCAAGTCGGCAATACTAGGCATGCCCAGGCGAGCACGACGCCCAGGCCTAACAGCATGACGTTTCCAACTATTGTCTTCGCCACCGTCCCGGCAAGTCCCCGCTCGTGCCCTTCGGTGAGTCCTCGCCCTGCTAAGGCCGGCAGGGTGAGAGCGCCGGTGAGCACGGCAAATGCAAAGGCCTGCGCCGTATCGTATTTCAGCCATCGCCACAGGTCACGACCGGCCGATGCCCCGAAGCCGAAGGCTGCTGCCGTGGCGATATCCCTAACAGTCATGCTGGTGTCGCAAGCTTTGGCATTTTCTTGAAAACGAGCGCCGACGCCAATCTAATCGGCTTCGAGATCATCCAAGTCGCCCACAGTAACCAAGCCAACGCGGCCATCAGCGCTGCAATGACATCAAAAAGCATATTGCCCAGTTTGAAAGCGCTTTTACCAAGAATCCTAAGCCGAGCAGCCATGGTCGTTTTAGCGCGTTCCGAAAGCTTCGCTAATTTGGCAGCGTCAGCGAAATTGTCGCTGAGATTGATACTTTTGACAGCCGCTTTCATACTCGCGTTCGAGCCCACTCTAGAGATGTCGTCGGTCATCCTCTGCAGCTTGGCGATTTCACCCTGGCGGAAGACCCCCGTCACCTTCTTGACGAGCGAGCCTCCGATCTCGGACTTGATGGGTGCTATACCTTGACGGATTTCCGAAGATCGGAGATTGGCCGGGGACTTTCGGAACCGCGTCATGACCGTCTCGTAAGATGGAAAAGATACGCTCGACCAAATCTGTCTCGCATTCGACACAGTGAACAGTTCACGAACTGCTTTCGTATCGACCGAATTCTTTGCTGCGTCTCCAACATGTTTTAATAGCCCAGAAGGAATAGTGCCGGCCGCTTTAGACGCCTTCGACGCCGTTTTGAAAGCAGACACGCCGACATCGACGGCTGTCCCGCCGGGCACAAAATTTGCAGCTGTCGTCGCTACTCCCAACAGAGATATAGCCAAAATCACCGCGCTATATTCTCGGCCGGAAGCCAAATTGAACCCCTCGATACCTAAATCTCGGAGATCTCCAATCACAAGAAAATCTGAGGAGACTGAGCCACCCATGGCATAGATATTGTAGACGCGTCCCGTAACGAGACCGTCTGCAAAAGATTTCGCATTCGTAATGTATGCGGTCTGCTCCAGCCGTGTGATTTCGTTTGTGATCGATGCAGGTAACACCTCGCCATTTTGAGCAGCAAGATCGGCGATTATCTTGGCATCCTCCAGATCACCTTCATCGATCGCAACCCGTGCGTGCTCCTCGAATTCACCTCGATCTATCCGTGACAAAGCGTACTCGGAAATTTCGAACGGGTCCGTATGTCGATAAGCAAGGAGAGCAGCGTCTCGCCAAGGCGACGCCGTAAACGCAAGGGCGCTGCCCGCCAATCCAAACCAGCTGACCAGACGAAACACATGACGTATGCGCAACGGAAGTCCCCCGACCTAACCGAGCGCGAAGATATCCACCTATGGTAGCGTTGTCACCGGAATTCTAGTGCCTCATCCCCGGCGGCGGCACCGTATAATTATCGTCGTCGTCAGGGATCTCCGCAAGGATCTCGCGCAGCTCCTCGGGCGTCACGCCGAGGCTCTCCGCATACTGCTCGTCCGTTAAATCCGGATCCGTCATCTGAACGAACGGCAACGCGAACGCAGCGCGCTCTAAGCGGTGCCGGCGCGTCTCTGCCATCCGGACTTCCATGCTCCGCGCAGCGTTACGCATGCGGTGAACCCGGAACGCCCGCTCGTCGCTGTCAGGGATCTCGAGATCGAATCCATTGTCCTGCACACGCGCGTTCACATGCGCCAAGACGCGTTCGGCTCCATCAACCGAGATCCCGGACGGCATTGCGCCTCCTGCTTTCATATCGACGTATTCGACGCGCGAAACCCCCAGCATCGGGGCGACCTTGGCGTCGCCGATGCCCCTCAGCCGTGCCAGGCGCTCGATCTGAGCGACGCAAGCGCGGATTCGGAAGAATTCGTCCTCGGCCGTTTCTTCGGCCGATTTCGGCGTTGGCGACGCCGATGTCGCTATCACGGCCGGGACCGCCTCTGGGGCAACGCGTCGGATTTCCTGACCGTCTTGAAGCATCCACAGACTGGAGAACGCCCGCAGCGCCGTGACCGGGTCTTCGTGACCGACAAGGCGGTACTCGCGTCCGGACCCCGTAATGCCGACGCCTGAGGCGGGGTCGAACTTGACCAACGGCGTCGAGGTCCGGTTCAGGCCAAGGTCGTCGATGCCCGCAAGGATCGGTGCCTGGGGCGAGCGGGAGCCGTCCGGACGCCAGATCTGGAGGAACGCCCAGGCTGTCAGGGTACGAGGAGCTTTCGACATCAGTGCCTCCAAGCGGATGAAGGCGCTTCCGGAGCCGGAACCGCGGCTTCGAGTTCCGCGATCGGAACGAGGTCGACAAGCTCATGCGGAACCCCATGGCCCAAGCAATATTGCCGGATCATCCGCCACGTATCTGGATGGGGCTCTGCCAGCCGCTCGTCGCCTACCAGTCGGTACAGGCGGCCGGACATCGTGACAGCGGTTCGCTCGGCGGGATCGAAGGTCTTCACGTCAGTCGTCATCCGGATCCGGTCAGTTTCGACAGGGATCCCGACAAGAGCGAAAAACTGGTGGCCGAAACAGTCGGGACCGACCCGAGCTACGACCCAATCCTCTAGAAGGACTTCCGGCTGGATTTCTACCGGCGGCGCTTTTGACATGTCGTGATCTCCCCTGTTCAACCACGAGACTGCGGCCGCCGGCGGCAACCGACAAACCGCCGGCGAAAGGTGTATCCGGCCGCTCGCGAAGGCGTAGACCGGAAATCAATAACGCTCGTAAGTAGCCGAAAAAGCCACTTACGAGCGTTATTGAGAGCGAAAATCTCAATGAATTCAGTAATCGGCCTCGCGGCGGCGCTCTTCCTCGCGGTCGCGTTCGGCCGCGTCCAGACGGCGCTTGAGGAACGCGAGTTCGTCGACGTCGAGGTTCGCGATCGCGCGGAGCATAGCTTTCGCCGCGGCCGGGTCCGGCTTCTCGTTCGGGGCACTCATTCCGCGCGCTCCACGATCATGTATCCCCACTTCAGGCGCGTCTTCTTCTCGCCTCGCTCGACGACGGGCACGATCTGCGACTGCAGAGCGAACAGCTCGTTTATGTCGTCCAAGGTGTGGCCCTCGGCGACTCGCGCCGCGACGAAATCGGCGACGGCTTCATCGCGGTCGGCCAGCGCGCGACGGAACTCGTCCTTGACCGCTTGGTCCTCGCGCGTGCGGATCGGCGTCGTCGTGAGAACCGACGACATCCGCTCAATGTATGTGCGCTCGACCGCCTCGGCGGCGGCCTCCGGCTCGGGCTTCGCGGTCTTGCGTGGTGCCATCGTCGTCTCCCCTGTGAATGGACTTCAGACGATAATGATGGGTCGCCGGCGCGCACCGCACAAACCGCCGGCGGGTTACGTATTCGTCCGTTTCGCCAGGGCGCGCTGCAGTTCTTCAGCGAAGCGGGCTTGGGTGCCGTATTTTCGGTGCGTCGCGATGACGGCGTCGGCGTATTTGAACCGCGCCGCTTGATACCGCGCCTGCTCGGACATCGAAACAAGCGCGCGCAGCCGTCCCGTCGTCCGGACCGACTTGATGCCCCGGACCCGGATTGGTGCCGCGAGCGAGCGTTCCGGACGCACCCAATAGCCCTTCCATCCCTTGACCGTGCCGAAGAAGCCTGGTTTGTTCTTGCTGCGTGTCACCCAGCTCAGGTCTGCCTTCCCCTTTTTCGGCGAGGCCTTCGCGGCCGCCCGGCGCGTGCGGAGTTTCGCGCGCTGGTCGCGTTCCCGCTTTGCCTTCTTCGCGGTCTGCGCAAGGTACCGTCGAGGGACGTTACTGTGACGGTCTTCCTTGTCGGCCCCGACGACGACATCCCATGGGGTCGCGCCGACGTCGCCCTTTCGGCGGACCCCGCCGAAAACCTGGAAGCGGAGATACTCTTCCTGCTCCGGACGCGCGAAGATTGTCGCTTCCATCCGCTGGCCGTCTTTTTTGTCGGCTTTCTTCACAAGGAAGGCGCTCAGGGTGAATGCGTTCGGCCGGTCGAAGTCCTTCTCCATCTGAGCACGCAGCGCCGTCCTCGACTGGAACGCGATCTCGTTGAGATACCCCCGCGCAGCGTCCGGAAGCGCACGCTTTTCGATGTCGTTCAGCTGGCGCTCAAACGCTCTAAGGTCGACGGTGAAAGCCATTACTCGCCTCCAAATAAAGAAACCCCGGCCGAGGGGAACGCAGCCGGGGTCAGGAAGAAACGGCTCAGCTCAAACCGTCTCATTCATGCTCACCCGCCGGCGTGCGAACGACAAGGGACATCGCGCGACGGTGCATGAAATCGTCGAGCAGGGTTGCGGCGTCGCGGGAAACCGTGTCGTGGACGAGCATGCCGTCGTATTCGAGCAGCGTTTCTACGACCCTTTCCGCCGGCGGGGGAAGACGATGGATTCGGGCGTCCATATCCTCGAGCGCGATCCCGACCTCGTCGTATGCCATCAGCAGGGTCACGATGGATGCCTTGAGGTCGTCAGGATCGACGAGATGCCCGGCGACGTGCAGGGACAGGATCGCCCGGGGCGTGCGCGCGTTCTCGGTCAATGAAGCGTCCTCCCCTCGGCCGGGTCGCGATCTGCGACGCACGTGCATGCTTCGTCTTCGCGCTCGATATAAGCGACGGCCTCGGCCAGGCGGCCGGACACGATCCGGCGAACGGTGATCTCGCGGACGTAGAGCGCGAGGACGACGGCACAAGCGGCGGACAGGACGCCCGAGGTCCATAGGAGTGCGAGTACCGCTCCGAGGAACGCGAACGCGGGGATGGATTTCATCGTGGTCACCCCGCCATCATCGCGTCGATGCGCGCGTCGAGCCGGTCGATCTGGGACTCAAGGAAAACGATTTCCGTCTCAAGGTCGTCGATCTGAGTCTGCAGCTCCTCGACGAGAGAGAGCATCGGCCGGCCGGCGGCCAGGTACGTCGTCATCGCCGAGGTCGAACCCCAAACGGATTCCGCCAGCGACCAGCCGTCGGTCATGAGCTGAACGCTGAAGTCGAGGTGTGGATATGCAGGGTCGTTGCCGAGCGTGACCGAGAGCACCGAGGGACCGTAGATGCCGCCCTGGCTCGCTTCTAGAATTCGGTGATCGCCGCCGAAAATGGCTCCGTAGAGTCCTCGGATCGAGCCGAGCGAGTACCGGACCGGCAGCCGCTGCAACGCCGGGTCGATGCCGTAGATGGCTTGATAGAGCGACCCTTCGATCGAAGGTCCGTCGAACACGGTCTGGACGTCGCGGGGGTTGGACGCCAGGCCGGTATCGTCAGCGCCCCAAAGTACGCTGCTGTAAATCCGGTCGAGGTCCGCGTTGATCGTCGCGATCTGGGTCGCGAGGTCGCCCTCGCCCGCCGGTCCGGCCGCGACTTTCTGCTCGAGGTAATTTAGACGCAGCGCGACGCTGATGAAGTCCGCCGACGCCCTCATCTCCGGCTCCCGATCTTCGCCGGCCGTACGGACTTGCGGCAGTCGAGGAGCGCGGCCGGGTCCGCCGGCGCGGTGGGCAACGCAGCCAGGGCGGCGGCGATCTTTGCGTCGATCTGGCGGCCTTCGGCTGCGAGGCGCTTCAGTTCAGATTCGGGGGGTTCCGTGTTTGACATGTCAAACGTCTCGCGTTTCGGCGGTCGCGCGACATGTCGCAAAAACGGCGATCGGGACGTCGGGCCTGCGCACCGACGTCATCACACTTTCGACTACCGGGGCCGCCTGACGACAGGCTTCAAGCGTTGCGAACTGATTGATGCGGAAGCCTGTGCAAGCCTCGTTAGACGTGCCGGGGTTTACACACACGCGAGAGCGAGAGCGAACGTCTTCGTAATGAACATTGCCGGCAGCCTCCGATCGTTGAAGACGATGGTCGCCTAGGGCGGTGCAAGATCCAAACACCGGCGGTCGGTCCTCCCCTAATTTCGTTACTCACAAATAATGCTTGCGCCGGCCCGCCGGTGGGCTCATATTTTGTGAGTAACGAAATTTGAGACGGAGGACGAAGCCATGGAAGAACAGAAGAAGGCGAAGCGGGGACGCCCGGCGAAAACTGGCATGGCTAGGACAGCCGCCCAGCGTCAGAAGGCGTACCGGAAGAGGAAGGGTGATGCAGAGTTTATGATCGAGAGGTTCGCGAAGGACCTTCCCGCCGAACTCGCGGCTATCGAAGAGGCGCTGCAGCTTGTCAGCGTAGACCGACATCGGGCCGCGTTTTCGGCGGTTGGCTACATAAGGTCTGCACTAGAAGACGCTCAGAAGTTCGTCGACGCGCGCGGCTAGCGGTCGAAAGGATCCCCTTGGCGCTCGATACCCATTCGCCACCGTTGCCCGTATGACGCCTGCCGGCGGTAGCGAACGGCGAGCTTAAGAACCTCGTGAGCGAGATCCGGAGACGACGCGACGTTGGCCGACGACAGACCCGCCAGGCGGTGACCACGGGCGACATCCGACCTCGCGAAGCCACGGTTGTTCGCATTCCGGGCATGGTCGGGATCGGCGGCGGCAACCGTCTTCAGTGCCGCCAGCGCAGCGATCACGGCGTCACTACGGGCGTTCTCAGATTCGAGATTCGAACTTCGAGATCCGCGTGGACGAAAACCGGAGTAATGGGGAGACGCCGCACTCACGCCCGACGTCATCCCTGCCGCCCGGCCGCGATCGGAATCAGGTCCCGGGCTTCGAGCCGGCCCATGCGACGTCGTACCCTATCGATGGCTTCCTTCCGGTCGTATCCACGGCTCACGAGCAGGTTCACGGCGGCCCGAGCGATGTAACCCGAAAGCTTGTCAGCATTGCTCGAGAGCCGAACTAGGACCGCGACGGCGTCGGAGACCGCGCCGTCTACAGCATCCGTTTCAGGACACTGGCGCTCGCGCAAACGCTTCCGATAACGGATCATCCGCTGTCGCTGCGCCTCCGCCGTTCCCGAAATCTCGCGTGGCATGTCGACCTCCCACCGTCACTACGTTCGACCTCGCATAGGCCCGAGCGTCACTACGGAATGAGTTTGGCGCGGCCACTTGCAAGGAAGAATGCGGTCGCCGGCTACTTAGGAAGTTTCTCTCTGAGCCTGCCGGCCGCGATGTCGCTGCGCGTGGTCAATGGAACGCCTGGCGCGTGGGGGAATGCCCGGGCGAGTTCGGCGAGGACGGCTTGGGCCGCAGGACCTCCCGCTCGGATCAGTGAGATGGCCGCATCGGCGAGGCCCTCACGGACCGTAGACGGCGAAACCGGGGTTGTCCCGGCCTCCGACATGGATTTCCGGCGAGCACGGCTCAACGCTGCTTTCTCGCGATTGTACGCACGTCTCGCGACGTCGCTCATCGAACGCACGGTAGTCGCAGGCTGCTGGCGACCTCGGAGCAGAGCTTCGGCGAGGCCGGACGGTATCGGCCGCTTCGCTGCCAGCCGGTCCTCGATGTCGCGGCGTCGTTGAAGTCGTGCCTCCGCATGACTTGCCACCAAAGCGTCGAGTTCTGCCGCCGGAAGTGATGGAGCTCGCTTTGCCGCTACGGCGGCGATGAGGTCTTCCAGGTCGATTTGCGTTGTGGTCATGTCGTCAATCCTCCGAGGTCCGTCAGATCATGCTCATCCACCGGCGCGCACGGCGCAACACCGAAGCTGCGTTTGACGCGTCAAACACGAATTAGGCCGCGCCCCGGACGACGCCTGCGGCGCACCCTCGACTTCGATTATCTTCCGGACCTCGCCAGCTGCTGCTTTGAATCCGTATGCGGTGATGTCGGGAAGGTACGAGGTCCATTATCTCGGGGGCGAGTTCGATCGGCATGGACCCCGGATTCCATTTGTTCGGCGCAGGCCTTGGGTTCACTCTGGCCAAGATGAAGGGGCAGGACCAAAGCCCCAGCCCCGCGCAGCGGCCCGGCGGCCGAAGGCCCCACCTCTTACACCGCGTCCGCCAGCTTCAATTCCGGAGGGTCTGTATGCGCGATCAGTTCCGGCCGAATCCGTTATCCGGAGGACGGTCGAATCCGAATCTGTCCGGACCTCGGATTCCGTCGAATTCGAATCCGTCTCGGACCAGCATTTAGAATCAGGGAACTCGGTGTCGAGAAATCGAGCCCGAAACCTCGGCGTTACCTGGGTTTGTCAACAAGGTCTAAAACCCACATTTCCCAGAATTAGAGTTTGCTTATGGATGTCTAAAACCCACATTTCCCAGGATTTGCCGACTAAAACCCATTGAGCCAATTTACATGGGTTTCAAAGATCGAAACCCGCAATGTTCGCCGCGAGGTTTTAGTCGGAACCCTGATCGGGAAAGGCGTCTAACAGCCTGTCGGATTAAAACCCGTCATCCTGAACGGAGGGGATTCAACGACCAAATCCCGTCGCCTCCAACGCAACGGGATTTGGTGCTTGTCCCATTCGCGCCGGTGGATGACCATCGTTGTAGACGATGGAGAAACTGCCGATGACGACCCCTAGCTATCATATGCCCACACAGACGACCCAGCCGAGGGGACCCCGTCCGCCATTTCAGCCGTCAGCGAGAGGCACGCTGGCAAAGGCTCTCGACAAACCGGGCATGCTGACGAAAGTCGCGCCGGAGTCGCCGCGACCAGTCGAGATGCTAATGGGCGTGTCTGTTTCCGGCCCCTCGCTTTCGTCTTTCGATTATACTCTCCACGATCTGCTCGTTTCGCATGCGTACGAAAACGACAAGTCGATGGAGGAACGGTCGTACTCGATCTCGATGCGCCATGCTCTCCGATACCTCGGTACCGACGCACGACGGGAAGCAGTCCAGGCCTCCCTCGACAAAATGCGCGACGTCCGCCTTTCGTTCTCGTCCAAGGACGCGGCGCGCCGATACGCGGATGTCCCGATGACGGTCGCCTGGCGCGAGATCGCCGAAGACGACGGCAACGAAGCTATCGGTTACCAGTTTCCGGAACCCATCCATGCTCTCATGCGTCGGATGCCACGCTACGCCTATATCGAACTCGCAGCGATCGGTGACGGCCGGATGTCGAGCAAGTACTCGCAGGCTCTGTATCGCTACCTTGCAGCGGCGGCGTCGGAAGTGAAGTGGTCACCGGATGAGGATGAAACTAATTCGGTGACCGTGTCGCTTTCGCCTGACGAACTCGCCGACATCGTAGGCTTCCCGAGGAAAGGCCCCGCACCTTTTGGGAAACTCCAGGAGCGGGTCTTGAGGCATATTGAGAACGACTTCGCCGGGGTTCGACGCTTCCGCACCCAGATAGAGATCGTGCGCAAACCGGGTCGCGGCCGGCCGGTCGTTTCGGTCAACTTCCATCTTCAAGTCGCTGCGCCGAGCCATTACGTCGCGCGCGGCAACGAATTCCATGTGCGACAGGTAGGCGGCCGGGTCGGCGGCACGGACGACGCCCGGTTCAGAGTTCGATCGAACCTTTGGATCCGCGCGGCAAATACATTCACCAGCATCGCTCCGACGACTCTCAGCAACCGCGATTTCTTCGATGCGTGGAGCCTCGCGCTCAAAGAAGCGCTCGATGCCGTGCCGCTAACCGACGGCTACCACACCCGCCGGTTCCGCGGCCCCTCCCTCCTCGCAGCGGTCGACGCCGACGGAGCCGACGCCGCTGCGTGGGGTTTTTTGGAAGAGGAGGCCCGCAGCCGGGATCTGATCAACAATTTCACGAGCCGTGCGCAGCACAAGCGCATTCAAGTCGCGCACAAGGATCGTCTCGAAAGGTCGGGGCACCGGCAGTCGATCAAAGAAGTTCCTTCCATCGCTCCGGCCGATCCGGCCGAAGGGTTTGAGGTCGCCGAGCTCGCTGCCATGGCACCGCTGTCCGCGCCGAAAACCTTCGCGGACTGTGCCACCATCGAAATCGACCTGGATGCAGATGCATTCTCTTCGTTCGGAGCCGAGGCAGAGATCGAAAGGATTGTGCTGGAGCCACTGGTGAGCCGGTCCTGGAGCGGCGACAGGAACGTCGAGTTGAAAGTCAAATGGCATCGGCCGGACAGGTCGATTGACACATTCGCGTTGGAGATCAAGCCGACGGCCGGCGAGTGGCGTTCGGTGATGCGGTCGATCGACAGCTTTATCGGCGGGGCGGAAAGGTACCTGTGATGAGCGTTGATTTTGATTATTCGAAACCACACGACGCAGTGCTTCTGCTGCTGGAGGACTTGCCGCATCTTTGGGGGCAACTCGAGCGTTTCAAGGAGATCATCGCTCTTGCGAAGGCTCATGCTGCAAGATGGTCGGGCGAAACCGTAGTTCCTCTCTATCTGCGGCACTACCCATACGGCGGGATGCGTCAGCCACACAGCTTCCCGATCGGGAACTATCCGGTCGACGAAGCGGGCATGGACGAGCTTTGCAAGCTGATTCCGGAAGCGGAGCTATGCGCGTTTCGGAAGCGGTTCGAGCCAATGTCGAAATCGAACGCCAGCGTCAGGAACGCTGTCCGAAAAAATGACGATAAGGTCGTGTTGCCGAAGGCACCTTCTGGGCCGGTCGTCCGAGCCGAAATCCCAGCCGACCGCGTTCTCCCTTCCCTTCGGTTCTTCCTGAATCCAGACGCCAGGAGGCAAGCAAACGAACTCGAAAAGCGTTTGGAGAACATCGAGAACACCGCGAAATGGAACGGCGGCGTACGGGTGATGGAGAGAGAGATCTTTCCGAAATTCGACGACGAATGGAGCGAACTCGGCCGGCTCGACGCCGCGCTCGGCGGCGAACTCCGAGAAGCCTTGCTTGCCGTCGGACGGCACCCGCGTCTCCATGTCGATTGGCACAACCTTCTGTACATTCTGAGGTTGGGCAACCCGAACGATGTCAGGCACGCATGCCGAAAGGTCCATGCGCTGGTCGCCTATGGCTGCATGCAAGGCAACTATTGCCTCCCCGACGATTGGGACTCGAAGCCGTTGCCGACTGATCCGGAGATCATCCGCGCGGGTGAGATGGCGTACTACCGTGCAGCCGAACTCGAAGAGTCGATTGCGCACCGACCTCATCGATAGCCTCGCCTTCCCCGATCGCACTCCATTAACTCCCCCGGCGCACAACCGAAAACAAGGGGCTCACAACTTCCCCGCGTATCCCTATATCGTCCGCTCGGCGTCGGGTTTCGTTTGACGCGTCAAACACGGAGGTAATGGATGCGTGTATGGATCTGGTCGGATACGCATACTGAAATGCAAAGCGTCCGGCTTCCCGATAGCGCACCCGCCGGCATGGACGTTCTCGTCATCGCGGGCGACCTTGCGCACGCCGACGAAGTCGAGTTCGAACTCGAGTATCTCGCCGGCCGGTACGAGCTGCCGATCGTGTTCGTCCCGGGCAACCATGAGTTCTACGTCGACCCGCATCGGAGCTTCTTGCATCGCGGCGTCGCCATCGACCGCGACACGATGCAGCGGATAAATGCAAAGAGCCGGTCGTGGGCGAAGCCCGTTCACGTCCTCGACGACAGCCAGGTCGTGATCGACGGCGTCCGGTTCCTCGGCGCGACTTTGTGGACGGACTTTGCTTTCGACCGAGCCGCCGAGGCCGAGGGCTACTCCCCGGAAGAGATCACCGTCGAAAACATGAAGTTCGCGCGGATGTCGATGCAAGACTACCATCGCATTCCCGGCCTCGATGCCGCCCGCGTTCTCGAAATGCATCGGACCTCGCGCGACTTCTTGTGCCGACAACTGGCACACGATTTCGCCGGACGCACTGTGGTCGTGTCGCACCACGTCCCGCACCCGTCCGCAGAGCCTCCAATCTACAGAAATGAACCTGGAAACGGCTACTTCACGAACTCAGCGGGTGCATTTGGCGAGATCCTTGAGGCCGGCCGAGGTCCGGACTTATGGATTTTCGGCCACACACACTACCCGATCGACGTCGAAATCGGCCGAACCAGATTGCTGTGTAACCCCCACGGCTATCGCGGTCGGGAAGACGGAAACGGTTTCGATTGGGGGGTGGTCGCGGATGTCTAATTCTGACGAGAAGCCGGCGTGGGATCCGGACGGCGTCGTGCCGGAGCATGAGCGGGAGCGTCTCGAGCTTCATATCGAGGACGCCTACGGCCGTCCACGTACCGACTTTCGGGCGATCGCGTACACGGAGGTGATGTGGTCCGGATGGGAATGCGATCACGCCGTCGTATTGATCGAGATCGACGGCAAGCGTGAGGTCCAAATGATCGGGGGCGTTTTCTATCCCGGCGACAAAGGTGCCGCCACAATGCTCCGGGAACGGCTGCAGGCGTACCGCGAAGCGATCGTGGATACGGAGCGCTTCCTTGCGGCGCTCGAAGACGGGGAGCACCGCGATGCCTGACGTCGATGCATTCTTCGAAGCGCAAGACGAGATGCAGGAGCATCTTGAGTCCCGGTTTCCTTGGCTCAAGCCGCTGCTACCAAGCTGGAGGTACGAGATCGGGAAGGGCTGGCTCAAGATTCTCGAAGACTTCTTCGCTGAGGTGGAAGCCGCGATGGCCGGTGGCAAGGGATTCCAATTTACAATGGTAGGCAGGCGGCTTGGCAGGCTGCGTGTGTTTTATCTGGTCGACGCGGACGTACCTGCCGATGTTGAGGCTCGCATCGCTGTTGCGCGTCAGCTTGCTATCGGTCGGGCGTATAGTACCTGCGAAGTCTGTGGCGCGCCCGGGCAGATTTATTCCATCCACCGACGATGGGTCGTGTCGTGCGAAGCACACGTAGAATTGGAAGACAGCGAAGTGAAGCCGTTTCGGCGCATCACCGACTATACCGGCACCATCAGCGGATCACTTCAGGTTCAGTATCCCCCCGAACAGGACCGGCTCGTCCGTGTCGCCCGTTGGCGCGAAAGGTCAGTCATCAGCGAGAAGGAGGATGCCGACCTGCTCGCTGAGGCGACGCGAGCTATTGAAGCCGCCCGTGCTGCCGAACGGCTGGCAGACGCTCAGGAGGAGATAGCGGGCGAAGGCAAGATGTCCGACCTCGACCCGGACGCGACCGAAATCGACATGATGGAAGAAGCGAGCCGGCTACAACGGGAGGCTCGCGATGACGAAGCGTGAGCAACTCGGCGGAATCAGATGGATGTGTACATGCTGCTTTGCGGAAGGTCCCGGTGACTGGCCCGAGGTCTGTCCGGCCTGCGGCGAGGGAGGCGCGTGGTATTCGCCTCCCGGCAATGACCCTCGACCAGCCAAGGCATGCTGGGACGCGCTGCTCTCGATGTTCCCTCCCCCAATCAAGAAGCGACACTGATGACTGACACAGAATGGATTTGCGGGTCATGCACAGCGAACGGCAAGGCCGAGCAGCCAGACGAGTGTCCCGATTGTGGGGAGACCCATCTCTGGAACTTCCCGGCGGATGCGATCATTCCCGTCGCCCTGCGCTACAGCCGCTTCCTCGACCGGATGAAGTCGGCTTTCAGGAGGACGCTTCATTGACGGATCTCGAGAGACTCCGAACTCGCGCGATCCGAGGCGACGCTGGCCGCCCGCTCGAAATCCTCTCCCGGGTTCCGGACAGGAAGACGGATCCAGGCGACGAACTCTACGACCTGCCGCTCGAAGATCAGCAGCCGGACGACGGACGCCGCGATCCTTGGTGGTTTATGCCGCTTGCGCTCGTGATGTGGGCGCTCGTTGCCCTGACCGTCGTCATCCTGCTCGCCGCAATCTTCGACTGACGCATCGTCCGATCACATCTTCGCCGACAGGGCTTGCTCCAAGGAATATGTTCCCTTTATGTTCTCTCCATGCTGTCGCCCGTCTCCATCCCGATTCCGCTTCCGTACAAGGACTACCGCTTCGTCGCGGTCACGGTCCCGGCCGGCTTCCCATCTCCCGCCGCCGACGACCAGGAAGACGTCATCGACCCCTTTGCCTGGGTCGTCCGGCACGAAGCGGCGACGTACTGGTGGCGCGTGTCAGGTGACAGCCTCGTCGATGTCGGCATCCTCGACGGGGACCTCGTCGCGGTCGACAGGGCGGGGAAGGTGCGCCCAGGTCGGATTGTCCTTGCGGTCGTCGACGGCGGCGTCACGGTGAAGGTCGCCGAGCGTCGGGACGGCCGCGTCTGGCTGATGCCTAGGGCTGCTGGCCGGGGCTTCGAGCCGATCGCCGTCACCGAGACCACCGAGATCTGGGGCGTGGTCGCCGGCGTCGCGCGGCGATACCCAGTCGACTGAGATGAGTGGCCCGATCGCGCTCATCGACTGCAACAATTTCTACGTCTCGTGCGAGCGCGTCTTCGATCCCGGCTTGGTCGGGATCCCCGTCATCGTCCTGTCGAACAACGACGGCTGCGCGGTCGCGAGATCCGATGAAGCGAAGGCGCTCGGGATAAAGATGGGCGAACCCCTTCACCTCATCCGCGACAAGGTCCGGCGACACGGCATCAAGGTGCTGTCGTCGAACTACACGCTCTACGGCGATATGAGCCGCCGCGTCGTCGACGCGCTGCACGCCTTCTCGCCCCGCATGGAGGTGTATTCGATCGACGAGACGTTCGTCGACCTCTCCGGTTTCGGAGGCAGGATGGCCGACCAGGCGGCCGACATGCGCGCGGCGGTCCGGACGTTGACCGGCATCCCGACATGCGTCGGGATCGGGCCGACGAAGACGCTTGCCAAGCTGGCGAACCACGCTGCCAAGAAAAATCCGGTTTTCCATGGGGTCGCGGATTTCACGGAAAAGCGGGTCCGGGACTATTGCATGCCGAGGATCGCCGTCGGGGAGGTCTGGGGCGTCGGGTCGCGGACCGAAGCGAAGCTGGCGGCGCAGGGCGTCAAGACGGTCGTCGAGTTGCGGGACATGCCGCTCTCACTGGCCAGGAAAGTCGGCACCGTCGTTCTCGAGCGGACCGTGGCCGAACTTCAGGGTGTCCGCTGCATCGACATCGAGGACGTGGAGCCACAGCGGAAGGGAATGGCGGTGACGCGGTCGCCGGGCAAGCCGATCGCCGATGTCGACACGATGGTGAGCGCGGTCACGGCGCACGCGACGCGCGCGGCGGAGAAGCTGAGGCACCACGGCCTCGTGGCCGGGGCGATCACCGTCTTCTTCCACACGAACCCGCATCGGCCGGACCTGCCCCGGCGGCATGCCAGCAAGTCGGTCACCTTGAAGCCGATGTCGGCCGACACGTTCGATCTCGTAGAGGCCGCGGTGCGCTGCGTCCGCGCCGCCTGGCGGGACGACAAGCCATATGGGTACACGAAGGCAGGGGTCATGCTCGATGACCTGCTTCCGGCCGAGGCGGCTCCGCGCACCTTGTTCGAGTTCGGGCGCGAAAGGAACGTGCGGCTCATGGGAGCGCTCGACGCCGTCAATGACCGTTTCGGCAGGAAGACGCTCGTTCTCGGCAGCGAAGGGTTCCGGAAGGACTGGCATCTGAAAGCGGAAATGCGGACCCCACGCTATACGACCCGCATCGCGGAAGTCCCCGTAATCCGGGTCTGACTGCCGGCGTCCTTGCGCCGTGCGTCCCGGCGACCAACCCTTAATCTGGGGAACGGGGAGACGCTGCGATGCGAACGAACGAACGGACGTGGACCACCAACGAAAAACTGACGCTGGCGGAGGCCTGGCTGTCCGGACGCCCGCGCGCCGAGATCGCGAGGGCGATGGGTCGGACGACGTCGTCGGTGACCTCGGCCGCATGCAAGATGTCGCTCCCGTCGCGGGGGAACACGGGAGATGGTTTCGCCCGCGATGCCGTTATCGGGAGAATCCGGCCGTGCATGACATGCGGGGACGTCATGCACAGCGAGGGCCCGCATCATCGGATGTGTCACGGTTGCCGGGGTGCCGCGTGATTCGAAAAGGTCACGCAGACGAACGCCCCTCAAATCCGTTGACGTGAACGAAAGAAGAACAAAGAATACAACTAGATAGCGGGTGCGACCGAAACGTGACCTTCGCTACCGACCGCTGACGGAAGGGTCACAGCAAACCCATGAAAACAAAGGAGAAAATGGTGGGTGATGTAGGGATCGAACCTACGACCCGCTGATTAAGAGTCAGCTGCTCTACCAACTGAGCTAATCACCCGGCCACCGGGTCGCCAGGGCGTCCCGAAGAAGCCGCGTCTATAGCCACTCACTTTCGCGCTGTCCAGCGCCTGGGCGAAAGTTTTTCGCGAGCGCGCGATGCCGCATGGTCAGGCGAAAAGCGTGCCTTCCGCGACCTTGACCGCGTGTCCGCCGATCCGCGCTGCGGTGATGGCGCCGCCTTCGACGTCGATCTCGAGCCGGATGCGCGAGGGGCGGCCCATTTCGATGCCCTGTTCGATCCAGTACCGGTGGGACCCCGCGCCCGGCTGGTCGAAATGGTGGATCGCACCGGCGAAAGCGGCGGCGGCCGAGCCGGTCGCGGGATCTTCCGGGATGCCCAGATATGGCGCGAACATGCGCGCGTGGAAGGCGCAATCATGGCCGACCGTCTCGCGGCAATAGACATAGGCGTCGGCGATGATGCCATCCACCTGCGGCGCGATTTCGGCCCAAAGCGCGCCGTCGCATCTGGCGCGGGCGGACGCGTCGAGCCCGGCGACCGGAACGGTGACATAGGGCACGCCGGCCGTCCAAAGCTGCGGCACATGGTTCTCGAAGCCGATCTCATGCGCGCCAAGCCCCAGCGCGGCGGCGAAGGAGGCCTTGTCGACTTCACAGTCGAGGCGCTCGGGCAGACGCGGCAGGTCGAACTCGGCGAAGGCGGCGTCGCCCTCACGCGAGACCGCGCAGCGCACGAGGCCGATCTTCTGTTCGAGCACCAGGATCGAAAGGTCGGTCGGTTGCCCGCCATCCGAAAGCGCGACGGCGGTGCCGACGGTCGGATGGCCGGCGAAGGGAAGCTCACGGCCGGGCGTGAAGATGCGCATGGCGGCCGCGTGGCCCGGCGCCTCGGGCGGCAGCACGAAGACGGTTTCGGAGAGGTTGAATTCCTTCGCGATCTTCTGCATCGCGCCGTCATCGAGCCCGTCGGCGTCGAAGACGATGGCGAGCGGATTGCCCGCCAGCACCTGGTCGGCGAAGACGTCGTAGACGGCGTAGCGGCGGGCGGAAGTCACGGATCGGGCTCTCCTCAAGGTGGCCGACATGGCCAAACTTTAATTTGTAATCGGGGCGCTTTGGGGCGATCTGTCAAGCATAGGGACATATCGAGCGCCAGGCTTCGTCAGATGGATCAGATCGCCGGCCGGCCGCAAGGGCCCTCCGCGCACAGCGCAACTCCGAACATTTCCGATGCGCTCGGCCTCGGCACGGCAAAACGCAAAAAGCGTCGCTGGCCGCTCGTCGCGGGACTACTTCTGCTCGGCGCAGCCGGCGCCGCCTACACTCTCTTCGCCCCCTCCTCCGCGCCGCAGGTCAGCTACCGCACCGTGCCGGCCGAGCGTGGCGCCCTGAGCGTCGAGGTGTCGGCGACAGGAACGCTCGCGCCGCTGACGCAGGTCGACGTGTCGACGGAACTGTCCGGCGTCGTGCGCTCCGTTTCCGTCGACGAGAACCAGCGGGTTTCGGCAGGCGACGTCCTTGCCGTGCTCGACACGGGCCGGATCGAGGCGCAGATCGAACGTGCCGAGGCGAATGTCGCCGCCGCCGCCGCCCGCGTGCTCGACGCCGAGGTGACGCTGACGGAAACCCGCCAGGCGCTCGCCCGCGCCGAGCAATTGGCAAGCCGCGGCATGGTCGCCGACCAGGCGCTGGAGACATCCAGGGCCGCCTTCGACCGCGCCGACAGCGCCGTCGCCATCGCCCGCGCAAACCAGGACATTGCCGAGGCGGAACTGAAATTGCAGCAGGCCGATCTCGACAAGAGCACGATCTACGCGCCGATCGACGGCATCGTCCTGACGCGCTCGCTCAATCCCGGGCAGACGGTTTCGGCCTCGACGCAGGCGCCGATCCTGTTCGTCATCGCCGAGAATCTGGAACGCATGGAATTGAAGGCGGCGATCGACGAGGCCGATATCGGCCAGGTCGCCGAGGGCCAGACGGCGCGCTTCACGGTCGATGCCTTTCCGACCCGCCGCTTCGACGCCGAGATCAGCGACATCGCTTATGCCTCCGTTGTCACCGAAGGCGTCGTGACCTATGAGGCGCGGCTGGCGGTGACCAATGACGAGCTTTTGCTGCGCCCCGGCATGACCGCGACGGTCGACATCGTCACCCGCGAGGCCGAGGACGCGCTTCTGGTGCCGGCCTCGGCATTCCGGTTCAGCCCCGCGGTTGCGCAAGAGCGGTCCTCGGGCTTTGGCCTGCAGGCCTTGTTCTCGCCGCCGCGCATGGGCATGGGCCGCGGCGGGCGTGGCGGCGGCAATCGCGGCGAAGCGCGACAGGCGGCCGATCCCTCGCAGCGCACGCTCTACGTCATGGAAAACGGCGAGCCGCAGGCGACCCGCGTCACCACCGGCTCCAGCGACGGCGACCGGATCGAGATCGTCGACGGTTTGCAGGAAGGCGCCGAGATCGTCGTCGGCACGCGGGAGCGGTGATGAACGTCCACGCCGAGCCGCCGCTTCTCGCCTTCGCCAAGGTCTGGAAGACCTACGGCGCGGGCGAAGCGCGCGTCGACGCGCTGGCGGGCGTCGACCTGTCGATCCGGCGCGGCGAGTTCGTCGCAATCATGGGGCCGTCGGGCTCGGGCAAGTCGACGGCGATGAACATCATCGGCTGCCTCGATACGCCGAGCGAGGGCCGCTACGATTTCCTCGGCGTCGATGCCGGCACGCTCGATCGCGGCCGCCGCGCGGTCCTGCGCAATCTCTATATCGGCTTCGTCTTCCAGGGCTACAATCTCCTCGCCCGCACGACGGCTGCGGAAAATGTCGAACTGCCGCTGATCTATCGCGGCGTGCCCGCGAAAGAGCGCCGCGGCATGGCGATGGAAGCATTGGCGAAGGTCGGGCTTCAGGGACGCGAGGACCACACACCGGGCGAACTTTCCGGCGGCCAGCAGCAGCGCGTCGCGATCGCCCGCGCCATCGTCGCCAATCCGACTCTGCTCGTCGCCGACGAGCCGACCGGCAATCTGGATACGGCCCGCAGCCACGAGATCATGGAACTCCTCACCGGGCTGAACCGCGACCAGGGCCTGACCATCGTCATGGTCACGCATGAATCCGACATCGCCGCCTTCGCGGACCGGACCGTCGGCTTTCTCGACGGCAACATCGCCTATGATCGCGTGAATACGGAGGCGGCCCTTGTTTCTTGAGACCGTCCGCCTCGCCTTGCGCTCCGTGCGTCGGAACGCGCTGCGCTCGTTCCTGACGCTGCTCGGCATCGTCATCGGCGTCGCCGCCGTCATCGCCATGATCACGGTCGGGTCCGGCACGACGGAGAAGGTCAAGCAGGACATCTCCAATCTCGGCAGCAACCTCCTGATGGTCTCGTCTGCCCGCCCCTCGCGCGGCGGCACCACCAATTTCACGCCGCGCCGGCTCGACGCCAGCGACCTTGCGGCGATCTCGTCTTCGCTCTCCGGCGTCGATGCGGTCTCGGGCGCGGCGCAGCGGCAGGTGCGAATCGTCTACGGCGCCGACAATTTGACCGCCGAGGTCACCGGCACCGACACCGAATATTTCGCTGCGCGCAACTGGGAGGTCACGCTCGGCCGCGCCTTTTCCGAGCAGGAGGCGCGCTCCGGCGGCAATGTCTGCGTCATCGGCCAGACGGTGCGCTCGACCCTTTTCGGCGCCGGCGATCCGCTCGACCAGCCGATCCGCGTCGGTCAGATGAGCTGCCGAGTCATCGGCGTTCTGGAGGCCAAGGGCACCGCCGGCTTCGGCCAGGACCAGGATGCGACCGTGCTGATGCCGCTGCCGACCTTCCAGCGCCGCATCGCCGGCAACCGCGACATCGGCACCATCTTCGTCGCCGCGCAGGACGGGGTCGCGACGAGCGGGGTCGTCGTCGACATCGAGCAGATCCTGCGCGAAAACCGAGGCATTTCGCCCGGCCAGGAAGACAATTTCCAGGTCCGCGACATGACCCAGATCGCCGACGCGGTGACGAGCACGACGCGGGTCATGACCGGTATGCTGGGCGCGCTCGCCAGCGTCAGCCTGCTCGTCGGCGGCATCGGCATCATGAACATCATGCTGGTGTCGGTGACCGAGCGCACGCGCGAAATCGGCATCCGCCTCGCCATCGGCGCGCATGAGCGCCACATCCTGCTTCAGTTCCTGGTCGAGGCGACGGTGCTGTCGGTGCTGGGCGGCATCATCGGCGTTGTCATCGGCCTGTCGCTCGCCGGCCTCGCAGCGATGAGCCTTTCGATCCCGTTCGTGCCGAGCCTTGCCGTCATCGCGCTCGCGGTCGGCTTTTCGGGCTTGATCGGCATGGTGTTCGGCTTCTTCCCGGCCCTGCGCGGCGCCCGGCTCGACCCGATCGTCGCCTTGCGCCACGAGTAACCGCTATAGAACGTCCAGTTCCATCACCACCGGGCAGTGGTCCGACGCCTTCGGCCGGTCCCAGCCGATGCGCGGCCAGCGCTCGGGCGACTGGCCGGGCGGAAAGGGTGTGCGCCAGGGCTGGCCCCTGGTGATGATCTGCGGCAGGCGCGCCGCGTTTTTCTGCGCCCATCCGCCCGAGACGAGCACGTAATCGAGCTGGCACAGATGCCGTTCCTGCGGCCCGCGCGTGTGATAGAGCGTCCAACGTTCGAGCGGCGCCAGGCGCTCGGCGACGTTCTCGCAAAAGCCGCCCTCGGTCAAAACGTCGAGGCTGGTGCGGATGTCTTCCGTCACCGGCGTGAACGTCCAGTCCCCCTCGATCCCGCCCTCGACGACGATCCGCTCGCGATAGTCGTTCAAATCGCCGCAGATCGCCCAGCGCTTCTGCGCCGCCTTCGGCCCGAACCGCGCCTCGATGATCGCGCGTACCGCCGCGGCTTCAGCCATACGAACCGGCATCGTCGATTCGCGCCCAGGCAGCCCGTTGCGCGCACCACCCATCGATTTGAAATGAACGAGATAGATCGTCACCGGCCGGCCCGCGACCTTGAGGTCGACCTCGACGCAGTCACGCCGGAACACGAGGTCGTGCGGCTTCTCGCCGACCCCGGCGAGCGCTTCGTTGTAGAGACCGAGCTCCTCGAAGGTGACATGGGCGTGGCCCTGCATCGAGACGAACTCGATCGGCTCGCCATAGGCGGTCTCGGTGCGGAACATGATCGCGACCTCGATGCCGCGCATGTCGTTGCCCTTGGCGAGATATTTCTCGCGATAGCCATGCCCGACCATCTTGAACAGATAGCCATATTCGAAGGCCCGCAGCGCCTCGATGTTTTCCACCTCCTGCAGGCAGATGATGTCGGCCCGCGCCGCGGCGATGGCGAGCGCGCTGAGCTGGCGCGCATCGTCCGTGTGCGAGATCATCCGCGCGCGTTCGAGGTGCCGGTAGTCGGCCTCGTTCTCGATCTGGAAGAGCGACAGCGCCCGGTCCTGCAGGAGCTGATTGCGAAAGCCGGAAAAATCGAACCTGTTCATCAGGTTCTCGACATTGAACGTGGCGATGCGCAGCGACATGGCCGCACCGTCGCAAAGGGCGGATGCAAACACAAGCTTCGCTAAAGCCGTGACGGATAGTGTGCCTGGCACCTGCAAGGAGATTGCCCGTGTCGAGAGCCCTTTTCGCCATCACTGCCCTGCTCGGCCTCGCCGCACCGGCCCTTGGCGCCGACATGCACAAGGGCCCGATCCATCCCGGCTGGGGCGTCCAGGCTCCGGTCGCGGTCGCGCCCCCGGCATCTGCAATCATCGTCGAGGAACTCGGCAGCCCGCCCCTTCCCTATCGGGGCTTCAAGTACCCTCTCGACGACGCGAGCTGGTTCTACCCGCCCCACCCGGCCGCCGAAAGCTACGGCTCGGCCTATGGCTATGCCGGTCGGCGCGTCATCGCCGCACCGCCCGTTGGGGGCGCAACGGCGCTTCCCTTTGCGCATATCGACTGGTGCAGCGCGCGCTACGCATCCTATCGCACCGCCGACAACACGTTCCTGCCGCCCCGCGGCGGCCGGCGCACCTGCGTCTCGCCCTATCTGTGATATCGTTAACCCTATCTTCGCCACGGCGCTGATAAGGGTCGGTGCCATCATTTGGCACTGGGTAAGGCAGTTTGGTGACTGACGAGAATCTCCGCCGCGAACATCGCCAGCGCGTCCTCAAGGGCGCGTCGATCATCGGCGACGTCAACACGTCGGAGATTTCCTGCACCGTGCGCAACATGCATTCGAAAGGTGCCGAGCTGCGCGTGCCGGCCGATGTCGTCGTTCCGGACGACTTCCTTCTCTATATCCCGACCGACGCCAAGGGCTTTCGCTCGGTCGTGCGCTGGCGCACGAAGGATCGCGTGGGCGTCGAGTTCCTTGCCGAGGAACCCAAGCCGCACTGGCATTACGGCTAGACGAGCCGCACACCGACCTCGCCGCCCCGCCGCCAGCGCATTTCGACAGGCCTGAACGCCGCCTCGTCGGAAAGGCGCATGTCGAAGCGCGGCGGGATGTCGAGCGCATCGCCGAAGGACAGCCGCGCGCCGTGGTCGGAGAGGCTGCGAACGACGCATTCGCGACTGGCATAGCCACCGTCGAACCGCAGCACCGCACCCTTGAAGACCCGCCGGCGCTGCTCGCTGCGCCGATCCGGAAAGACTTCGCCGCCCATGGCGATCGAGCGCTGGGTAATCTGTGTCATCATGGCACAACCTCCATCCACCTGAGACTGGCGCAGCAAGGACGATGCCAAAATGAAAACGGGCCGCGCGATAGCGGCCCGTTCGGTCTCAGTAGCAGAACGTGATTAGTTCTTGGCTTTGTCGACGAGCTGGTTCTTCGCGATCCACGGCATCATGGCGCGCAGCTTGGTGCCGACTTCCTCGATCTGGTGCGCGTCGTTGCGGCGGCGGATGCCCTTGAAGCGGGCCATGCCGGAGCGGTATTCCTGCATCCATTCGGAGGTGAACTTGCCCGTCTGGATGTCGTTCAGCACGCGCTTCATCTCGGCCTTGGTTTCGGCGGTGATGATGCGCGGACCCGAAACATACTCGCCCCACTCGGCCGTGTTCGAGATCGAGTAGTTCATGTTGGCGATGCCGCCCTCATAGATGAGGTCCACGATGAGCTTCACTTCGTGCAGGCACTCGAAATAGGCCATTTCCGGCGCGTAGCCGGCTTCCACCAGCGTCTCGAAACCGGCGCGGATCAGCTCGACGAGGCCGCCGCAAAGAACGACCTGCTCACCGAAGAGATCGGTCTCGCACTCTTCCTTGAAGTTGGTCTCGATGATGCCCGAGCGGCCGCCACCGACGCCGCAGGCGTAGGAAAGGCCGAGGTCGAGCGCATTGCCCGAGGCGTCCTGGTGGACGGCGACGAGGCACGGCACGCCGCCGCCCTTCTGGTATTCGCCGCGAACCGTGTGGCCGGGGCCCTTCGGTGCGACCATCAGGACGTCGACGGTCGACTTCGGCTCGATCAGGCCGAAATGGACGTTGAGGCCGTGGGCGAAGGCGATGGCGGCGCCGTCGCGGATGTTCGGCGCGATCTCGTCGCGATAGATGTCGGCCTGAAGCTCGTCCGGCGTCGCCATCATCATCAGGTCGGCCCACTTGGCGATCTCGGCGACGGTCATCACCTTGAGCCCGTCGGCTTCGACCTTCTTGGCGGTCGCCGAGCCGGCCTTGAGACCGACCGCGATGTCCTTGACGCCCGAATCCTTGAGGTTCAGCGCATGGGCGCGGCCCTGGGAGCCGTAGCCGATGATGGCGACCTTCTTGCCCTTGATGAGATTGAGATCGGCGTCGCGATCGTAATAAACGCGCATGGTCATATCCTTCCCTGGAGTGTTTTTTGGGTTTGCGGTGCCCCGTAAAGGGCGAAGAACTGCTGCGTCGCGCGCGCGGCATCCCGCGCGAGTTCCGCTTCAGTCGTTTCCAGCCGGTCGCCGAGCAGCAGCCGGATCTGAACGTCGCGGCCGACAAGGCCGAAAAAGGTGCGGAACGCCGTCTCGGTATCGTCGAAGGCGAGAAGCCCGTTCGCCCTGCCCGCTTCGAGCAGCGGCTTCAGCCTTTCGCCGATGGCGAAGCGTCCGTTCGCCAGCACCATGCGGCCAAGGCCGCTCTTGCCCGAGCCCGCATGGCTGATGCCGACGCGGTTGAGCGCGATCGAGGTCCGGCTGGAGATGACGGAGAGCCAGTTGACCGCGAAGGCCTCGAGGCTTTCGCGCAGTTGCGAGGCGTCGAGATGCTGGGCGTCGAAATTTCCGGCGCGCACGCGCGAGGCCTGCCAGCGCACGGTGGCGGCCAGAAGCCCGTCACGGTCGCCGAACCATTTGTAGAGCGTTTCCTTGGAGCAGTTCGCCTTGCGCGCGATGGCGGCCGTCGTCACGGCATCGCCGCCGGTGACGAGCAGGTCGAGCACGGCGTCCAGAACGTCCTTTTGACGCTCCGTCCACTCGTCCATCGCTGTCGCGGCTTCACCCAAATCCATGCTCCGAAATTTGTGTACCGTACGGTACGGTTCGGAGTTCTAGCGAAGCGCCGAGGGGCGCGCAAGCCCCTCGGCGAAGGATTTGCAGGGTGTGTCGAGATTTCGGGCTGGGCGTGCCGAAATCTCGACCCGCATCCTAGATGACGACTTGCGTCCCGATCTCCACCACCCGGCCACTGGGAATCTGGAAATAGGCCGTGGCGTCCGACGCGTTGCGCGCGAGCGTGATGTAGAGCCTATCCTGCCAGTGCGGCATGGCCGACTGGCTGGAGCCCTTCAGCGTGCGTCGCGACAGGAAGAACGACGTCGTCATGATATCGAATTTCCAGCCCGCCTTGCGACAGAGCGCCATGCCCTTAGGCACGTTTGGCCGTTCCATGTAGCCGAAATGCAGGGTCACCTTGGAGAACAGGTCGTTGATGCGCTCGATCTCGACCCGGTCCGCGTCGCCTACATGCGGCTGCTCGACCGTGACGATGGTCAGGATGACGTTGTGCTCGTGCAGCACCTTGTAGTGCTTGAGACTGTGCATCAGCGCGGTCGGGGCGCTTTCGGGATCGCTGGTCAGGAAAACCGCCGTTCCCGGAACGAGCGTCGGCGGCTTGGCGGCGAGGTTGTCGGTCAGGAGCGCCAGCGGCACTTCGGTCTTGCGCGTCTTGTGGAAGAGCAGCCGGCTGCCCTTGCGCCAAGTCATCATGACGACCATCGCCGCCGCAGCCACCGCGACCGACACCCAGCCGCCGTCGAAGAATTTCAGCGAATTGGCGGCGAGGAAGGTCATGTCGAGAACGAGGAACGGGATGATGACGACGAGCGCGCCGACGAGCGGCCACTTCCAGACATTGCGCATGACGACGAGCAGCAGCAGCGCCGTCACCACCATTTCGCCGGTGACGGATATGCCGTAGGCGCCGGCAAGCGCGCTCGAAGAGCCGAATTCGAGCACCAGGATCACGACACCGATCAACAGCAGCGCGTTGATCTGCGGCATGAAGATCTGGCCGGATTGCGTATCGGATGTATGGAACACCGCAAAACGCGGCAGGAGCCCAAGCTGGATCGCCTGGCTGGCGAGCGAGAATGTCCCGGTAATGACGGCCTGGCTGGCAATGACGGTCGCGACAGTCGCCAGGATGACGAGCGGGAATACCGCCCAGGACGGCACCATCTGGAACAGCGGTTGCCCGGTCGCACCCTCATGGCTGAGGATGAAGGCGCCCTGGCCGAAATAGTTGAGGAGCAGCGCCGGAAAAACCAGTCCGAACCAAGCAAGCACGATCGGTTTGCGGCCGAAATGGCCGAGGTCCGCATAGATCGCCTCGGCGCCAGTGACGGCGAGGAACGCCGCGCCGATGACGGCAAAGGCGACATGCGAATGGCTGAACAGGAACCCGACCGCATAGGCCGGATTGAGTGCGGCCAGCACTTGCGGCGCGTCGATGATGTGCCAGATACCGAGGCCGCCGAGCACGATGAACCAGATCGCGGTGATCGGCCCGAACACCATCGCGACCGAAGCCGTGCCCTTCTTCTGGACCGCGAAGAGCGCAATCAGGATGACGACGGTGACCGGAATGACATAGGGCGCGAAGGCGGGCGTTGCGACTTCCAGCCCCTCGACGGCCGAAAGGACCGAGATCGCCGGCGTAATCAGCGCATCGCCGAGGAAGAGCCCGGCACCGGCCATGCCGAGCAGCATGACGGCTGGTGAAAGGCGCCCGGCATTTTGCCGCGCGAGCGCCATCAGCGAAAGCGTGCCGCCCTCGCCGCGATTGTCGGCGCGCAGCACGATCAGCGCATATTTGATCGCGACGATGAGCGTCAGCGACCACACGATGATCGACAGGACCCCGAGGACTTCGGCATCGGTCGAACGGTCGGGATTTCCGGTGGCGTGAATGGCCTCACGCAAGGCATAGATGGGGCTGGTGCCGATATCGCCATAGACGACACCGATTGCGGCCAGTGCCAGGGCTCCGGTGCCGTGCCCCGTCGACGACGGAGCATCATGGCGCGAGCCTTCGATTGGCATTTCCATTTCATTTGCCCTCCTTTGAAGGACGGGCGGGCTTCTACGCCTGTTGCAGTGCAATATCAACTGCCCTTTTCGCAGGGTCAGCCATGCAGCGCGCGGGGGTGTTATGCTCTACCCTTCGCAGGAACGCAGGAAACGACGCACGGTTTCGGCCATGCCATATTCAAGCGCGTCGGCCGTCAGCCCATGACCGATTGACACTTCCGCAAGCTCGGGAACACGCCGCACGAGCGGCGCGAGATTGGCGACCGTCAGATCGTGTCCGGCATTGATGCCGAGCCCGAGCGCGACGGCGGCATCCGCCGCTTTGCCAAGCTTTTCCAGTTCCTTGGTAGCCTTTTCGGAATCGGAATGGCAGGAACCGTAGGGGCCGGTGTAGAACTCGACACGGTCGGCTCCCGTCGCGCGCGCGGCTTCCAGTCCTTCCGGTTCGGGATCGGCAAAGAGCGAGACGCGCATCCCGCCCTTCTTCAACCGCGCGACGACCGGCTTCAGGAAATTGCCATGCCGTTCGAACGGCCAGCCATGGTCCGAAGTCGCTTGTGCCGGATCGTCGGGCACGAGCGTCACCTGCTCGGGCTGGTGCTCTTCGACGAGGTCGAGGAAGTCGTCCGTCGGATAGCCCTCGATGTTGAACTCGGCATGCGGAAACTCGTCGTCGATCAGTGCGCGGATCTCGGGCAGGTCCGAAAACCGGATGTGGCGCTGGTCGGGGCGCGGATGGACGGTCAGCCCATGCGCGCCGGCGGCCAGCGCGATGCGCCCGAGCCCCGTAACGCTCGGCCAGGGCAGGTCGCGTCGGTTGCGCAGCATCGCGACCGCGTTGAGATTGACCGAAAGTTTCGTCGCCATGGCGTTGTCCCGCATCGCATTTTCGTTTCTTCTAACGTTGCGCGACCGGAACGAACAGGCCTCGTTGCGGGTTCAACATGAACAGATTCTTGGTCCAGACATGGAGAGGCAATGCACCCGCTCGACCGTATCCCTGCCGTTCGCCGCATCGAAACGGATCGCTCCGACGTCTTCGCCATCGAGATCACCGGCTTCGTCACCGGCGCGGACGTCGAAAATCTTTATGGACTGCTCGAAGGCGCCTACGCGCTCCACGACCGTCTGGACGTGCTGGTGCGCCTGACCGACTATGAGGGCTCCGCCTGGGACGACATTTCGGCGGCAACCGCCAAGGAAGGGCGCCAGCACGCGCTCGAGCACGTCCAGCGCTGCGCCGCGGTCGGGGAGCCTGACTGGACGGATCGTGCAGCCGGTTTCTTCGAGCGGCTGCCGGTCGAACTCAAGCACTTCGGCAGCGACGAGGAAGCCGAAGCCTGGACCTGGATTGGCGCGCGCGAGATTCCGCAGCGCGTCTGATCGGGTTTCACATTCCCATCATTTTCCGCATGCACATCCGCCCGCATGGCAACGCTCCGCATTCTGGATACAATCACCGACCGCGGCGACCCCAAGCGTCCCAATGAGGACGCATGCGGTGGCAACCGGTCCTGCGCCTTCGTCATCGACGGGGCGACCGGCCTCGGCGAAAGCCTCCTGCCCGACGCGCCCTCCGATGCCGCCTGGCTCGCCGCCCTTGCCAAGGACTGCTTCGAGGAACTCGCCGACGGCAAGCGTCCGATCGGCGAGATCGTCCGCCAGACCAACGCCCGGGCAAAGGCCGTGCTCGACGGCATGCTCTACGGCGATGACATTCCTGCCTGGCAGTTGCCGATCGCCGGCTTCCAGATGATTTCGGTCGCCAACGGCGCAATCGCCACGCACGGCCTCGGCGATTGCCGCCTCTTCCTTCTGTCCGCCGACGGCAGCGCGCTCGACCGCACCGCCCTTCCCGGCCGCACGGAAGAACCGGAAGGCGCGCGCCGCGTGATCGAGGCCTTCGGCGGATTGACGCAAGCTACGGACATGCTCGCCCAGCCGGAAGTGCGCAGCGCCTTGCGCGCGCGCCGGGCAACCTACAATCGCGAAGGCTCCGATGTCTGGACGCTCGGCACCGAGCCGAGGGCCGCCCGCCATGTCGTCAGCGAGGAACTCGACATTGCCCTGCCCGCCCGCGGTCTCCTCTGCACGGACGGTTTCGCCGCCCTCGTCGATACCTATGGCCGCTACGATGCGGCAGCCTTCGTCGAAACCGCATCGCGCGACGGCCTGTCGAAGCTCCTCGCCGAACTGCGCGTCGTCGAGCATCGCGAAGACCCGGACGGCCTCGCCTTCCCGCGCTTCAAGCGCAGCGACGACGCGACCGCGCTCCTGTTCGAGATCGTCTAGCTGCGAACGATCGTCAGGCTCTCGGCGGCGCGGGTGATGGCCGTGTAGAGCCAGCGCTGGCGCGCGTCCTTGAAGGCGAAGCTCTCGTCGAACAGCACGACCTTGTCCCACTGCGAGCCCTGCGCCTTGTGGACGGTCAGCGCATAGCCATAGTCGAAATCGTCGAAGCGCTTCTTCTGCTGCCAGGGAACATCGGCGTCCGGATCGTCGAACGCGGCCTTCAAAAGCTTGATCTTGGCGATGCCGCGATCCGGATCGTCCTCTTCGGGCGAGACGAGCAGGTTGATGCCCGGCTTCACCGTCTCGCGCGACGACGTCATCACCTTCCAAAGCGACCCATTGAGCAGCCCCTTGGCCGGATCGTTGCGCAGACAAACAAGTTTGTCGCCGGCCTGCGGATAGGCCGCCTCGAAGCCCTTCAACTGCCGCAGGCGCTGATTGTAGCGCTTGCGCGTGCGGTTCGTCCCGACCAGCACCTGATCGGCATCGAGCACGAGGTCCTGATCGACCTCGTCGCGCGAAATCACCTTCGCCCGTCCATAATCGCCGATCATGAACTCGCGCCCTTCGCGCACGTCCATGGCAAGCTGGATGATCGGGTTGTCCCGCGCCTGCCGGTGGATTTCGGTCAGGAGATAGTCGGGCTCGTGCTCGGTGAAGAATCCGCCGCCGGAGATCGGCGGCAGCTGCGCCGGGTCGCCGAGGACAAGGATCGGCGTGCCGAACGACATCAGGTCGCGCCCGAGCGCCTCGTCCACCATGGAGCACTCGTCGATGACGACGAGCTTGGCCTTCGCGATCGGGCTCTGGCGATTGAGCGAGAAGGTCGGGTTGATCGACGTCTTGCCCGTCGTCTCGTCCGCAACCGCTTCCTCGCCGCGCGGGCGATAGATCAGCGAGTGGATCGTGCGGGCGTTCAGCGCGCCCTTGGAGCGCAGCACCTGCGCCGCCTTTCCGGTGAACGCACCGAACTGCACCTGGCCATCGACATCCTCGGCGAAATGCCGCGCGAGCGTCGTCTTGCCCGTGCCCGCATAGCCGAAAAGCCGGAACACCTGACTGCGCCCGCCCTGAAGCCACCTCGAAACGGCCTTCAGCGCCTCATCCTGCTGGGGAGAAAATTTCATGGCGCTGTTTCGCAGGATTCGACGGGCAGGATCAAGCGCATGTCAGCGCAGATCGGTCTGCGCGAAGTCATTTCCCTTGTAGAGCAAGGGAATGCCCGCTGATTTAGCCACGGCGTAGGAAAAGCAGTCGCCCATGTTGAGCTGCGCGCCATGCCCCGTTCCCTTGCCGAACTGCTGATGAGCCTTGAGAGCGATCAGATGCGCATCCGCGCGAATTTCGATCACGTCGATCCCTGACTCTTCGAGAAACTCGATGACGATCAAGGTCATCTCATCGGTAGACGCATGGAATATCCGCGCTAGCGCAAGCGCGGTCTCGAATACGACAATCGGCGAAGTCACCGGGCGCCGGGACATTTTCAATCGGTCGGCAAATGCCTCTCCATCATCCTCGGAAGCGATTATCGCAACGAGTGCGGAACTGTCGACGAACATCTAATCGTCGCCTTGGCCAGACAGTGAATCGTAGAAAGCTTTGTCCGCTACTGCTCCCGTGCGCGGGTAAGATGCGACGCGCGCACGAAGAGCCGCCGTTCTTTGCCACAACGATGCCTTGCGCTCATCGGCAGCGAGCGATTCGGAAACGGCCTCCCGAATAGCTTCCGTCAAACCAATCTGTCGCGTCTGCGCCAGCTTCCGAACGAGCGCGTCCGTCTCTCTGTCCCTGATGTTCAACGTCACTACGGCTCTCTCTGTGCGCCCGCCTCTTTACGAAAACTCTATCGTACAGACAAAAGGAACGCAACAAGAACATTTATTTCAAGATCGGCACCACCGACGCCGCCAACAGAACGCCCATCGCGATGTTGAACCATTTCAGCCGCACCGGATCGGCGAGAAACCCGCGCAGCGCCGTGCCAAATCCTGCCCAGGTCGACACGCTCGGAAAGTTCACGAGCGCGAAGGCGGTGGCGACGAGGAGGACGGAGAGATAGGGCGCGCTTGGGCTGGTGTAGATCGCCATCGCGGTCACCGCCATGATCCACGCCTTCGGGTTCACCCACTGGAAGGCGGCCGCCTCGAGGAACGTCATCGGCCGGTCGCGTCCCGTTCCACCCGATGACATCGACCGCGAGCGTGCGATCTTGAAGGCAAGCCAGAGAAGATAGGCGCCACCAGCGAATTTCAGCGTCGTGTGAAGCTGCGGATAGGCTTCGAGCAGCGCGCCGAGGCCGAGCCCCACCCCCATCAGCAGGCTGAAGAAACCGACGCCGATGCCGACCATGTGCGGGATCGTGCGGCGGAAGCCAAAATTCACGCCCGAGGCCAGCAGCATGAAGTTGTTCGGTCCCGGCGTGATCGACGAAACGAAGGCGAACGCAACCAGTGCGACGAAAGTCTCCGCGCTCATGGCTCGGTCTTTCCGGCCGGCATCGCCGACCTGTCAATCAAGGGATTTCGGCGGCGCTGAAACTACATGCCCTGCGGGCCGCGGTTCATCGCGGCGACGCCGGTGCGGCAGACTTCGATCAGCCCCAGCGGCTTCATGATCGCGATGAACTGCTCGATTTTCGACACGCGCCCGGTGATCTCGAAGATGAAGTGCTCGGTATTGGCGTCGATGACGCTGGCGCGGAAGGCGTCGGCCAGCCGCAGCGCCTCGACGCGGTCCTCGCCGGTGCCCGCCACCTTGACGAGCGCCAATTCGCGCTCGAGCGGCCGGTCGTGCCCGAGTTCCGCCGCACGGACCGTCAGATCGTTGACCCGATGAACCGGCACGATGCGCTCGAGCTGGTGCTTGATCTGCTGCAGCACATGCGGCGTGCCGCGCGTGACTATGGTGATGCGCGACAGGTGCTTCTCGTGCTCGGTTTCGGAGACCGTCAGGCTGTCGATGTTGTAGCCACGGCCGGAGAATAGCCCGATGACGCGCGCGAGCACGCCCGGCTCGTTGTCGACCAGCACGGAAAGCGTGTGGGCTTCCGGCTTCTCGGTCTCCTTGGCGATGAAATAGGCCGAACCGGTGGGCTGAAGATGTGCGTTCATCAGGTGATTCTCTTTTCGAATGTCTGTCTTCAAGTCGCTGTTCTGGCTGAATGATCAGACCAGCGCCCTGCCCTTGGCATCGATCGCGTTCGCCACCGCCTCGTCCGTCGCTTCGTCGGGCAGCAACATCTCGTTGTGCGCCTTGCCCGACGGGATCATCGGGAAGCAGTTGGCGAGATTGGCCACGCGGCAATCGAAGATGACCGGCTTCCTGACGTCGATCATTTCCTGAATCGCGTCGTCGAGATCGCCCGGCTTTTCGCAACGGATGCCGTGCCCGCCATAGGCTTCCGCCAGCTTGACGAAGTCGGGCATCGCCTCGGTGTAGGAGTGCGACAGGCGATTGCCGTGCAGAAGCTGCTGCCACTGGCGCACCATGCCCATATACTGGTTGTTCAGGATGAAGATCTTGATCGGCGCTTCATACTGCACCGCGCAGCTCATCTCCTGGATCGTCATCTGAACCGAGGCGTCGCCGGCAATGTCGATGACGAGCGCGTCCGGATGGGCGATCTGCACGCCGAGCGCCGCCGGCAGGCCGTAGCCCATCGTTCCCAGCCCGCCCGAGGTCATCCAGTGGTTCGGTTTCTCAAAGCCGTAGTGCTGGGCCGCCCACATCTGGTGTTGGCCGACTTCGGTGGTGATGTAGGTGTCGCGGTGCTTGGTCAGTTCGTAGAGCCGCTGGATCGCATATTGCGGCATGATGATCTCATCGTTCGGCCGATAGGCGAGCGAATCGCGGGCGCGCCATTTCTCGATCTGCTCCCACCACGGCGCGAGCCGCGCCTTGTCGGTCCGCGCGGTCGCCCGCCACAACCGCACCATGTCCTCCATGACGCGCCCGACATCGCCGATGATCGGCACGTCGGTCGGCACGTTCTTGTTGATCGAGGACGGGTCGATATCGATGTGAATCTTTTTCGAGTTCGGTGAAAACGCGTTGAGGCGGCCGGTAATACGGTCGTCGAAGCGCGCGCCGATGCACAGCATGACATCGCAATCATGCATCGTCATGTTGGCCTCGTAGGTGCCGTGCATGCCCAGCATGCCGAGCCACGCCGGCCCCGAGGCGGGATAGGCGCCGAGGCCCATCAGCGTCGAGGTGATCGGGAAGCCGGTGAGATCGACGAGCTCGCGCAGGAGGTGGCTTGCCTCCGCTCCCGAATTGATGACGCCGCCGCCCGAATAGATGACCGGGCGCTTCGCGTTCGCCATCATCTCGACGGCCGCCTTGATCGCCTCCATGTCGCCCTGGACCTTCGGATGGTAGCTGGTGCGCGGCGCTGTCTGCGGCGGCGTGTAGATGCCCTTGGCGAACTGAACGTCCTTCGGGATGTCGACGACGACCGGGCCGGGACGGCCGGTGGTCGCGACATGAAACGCCTCGTGCAGGATCGCGGAGAGCTCGTTGACGTCCTTCACCAGCCAGTTGTGCTTGGTGCAGGGCCGCGTGATGCCGACCGTATCGCATTCCTGGAAAGCGTCGGACCCGATGAGCGAGGTCGGCACCTGCCCGGTGATGCAAACGAGCGGGATCGAATCCATCAGCGCGTCCTGCAGCGGCGTCACCGCATTCGTCGCGCCGGGGCCGGAAGTGACCAGCATGACGCCCGCCTTGCCGGTCGAGCGCGCATAGCCCTCTGCCGCGTGGCCCGCGCCCTGCTCGTGGCGAACGAGAATGTGCTGGACGTCTTCCTGCTGGAAGAGCTCGTCATAGATCGGAAGGACCGCGCCGCCCGGATAGCCGAAAATATGCGCGACGCCGTTGTCGCGGAGGGCCTGGACGACCATCTCCGCTCCGGTCATTTCGCGTCGTCCGCTGTCATGTGTGGCGCTGTTCATGGGGCTGGTCCGTCGTCTTTGTCTGTGGTCGGGGGCTTGGTTCGGGAAACAAAAAAGGCTCCCGTGGGGAGCCTGCGTGTTGCGCATGGGGTGCTTTCGCCCGGCGGTTACACCGCCTTGCCCACGCGCCTTCCTACTACGAGAATGAGTGCCGTCTTCAACATGGGCGTGAGATTAGGCAGAGCACGTATCGACTGTCAATGCCGCCGGTGACGCAATTTCCTTGCGCACCCTGTCCCGACTTAACCCGGCGTGAACCATCCGCCCGAACGCGACCTTAACCCCGCCCGCATAGCTTGGTCCGGTAATCGGGGATTTGCGCGCGATGTATGTTGAGCGAACGGGACATGAGGGCGATGCCGTCAGCCAGGAACGGCGCGACACGCTTCAACCGGAATCGCGCGTCCTTGGCCGTGTCATCCAGTGCGACGGCGCGCGCGCGACCGTCGCGGCCCTAGCGGACGGAATGCAGACCGCCAGCGACGGCTTGTGGTCCGTCGGCCGCATGATCTCGATCAATCTCGGCGCCGCCCGCACCGTCGGTCTCGTCTATGCGATCGAGACGCCGCATGCCGAGTGGAACGACAATGCCGACAACACGCTGATCGTGCGGGTCGAGCTCGTCGGCGAGGTTCGGGACATCGCCGGCAAGCCGCATTTCGACCGCGGCATCACGCTCTATCCGCATGTCGGCGCCATCGCCCACCGCATCCGCTCGCGCGACCTCGAGGCGGTCTACGATCTTGGCGGCCGGCAGGCGGTGTCGATCGGCAGCCTCAGCCAGGACCAGCAGATCCTCGCCCGCATTTCGATGGACACGACGCTCAGCCGGCATTTCGCGGTCCTGGGGACAACCGGTGTCGGCAAGTCGAGCGCGGTGGCGCTCCTGCTGCGCAAGGCCGTCGACGCCAATCCCGAACTGCGCGTGCTGATCCTCGATCCGCACAACGAGTTCCACGCCGCTTTCCCCGACCGCTCGGTCCGCATCGACACCAATTCGCTCGACATGCCGTTCTGGCTTTTCCGGCTGGAGGAACTGACCGAGGTGCTTTTTCGCGGCCGCGAGGCGGTTGCGGAAGAAGTCGACCTCCTGCGCGACCTCATCCCGGCCGCCAAGAGCCGCTATCATCGCCCCTCTTCGTCCGCGACGCTCCTGCGGCGCGGCGCCGATACGATGTCGCTGACCGCCGATACGCCTGTTCCCTACCGCATGGTCGATCTGATCAAGCTGATCGACGAGCGCATGGGAATGCTCGAATCCAAGATCGAGCGGCCGCATTGCCGCGCCTTGCGGGCACGGATCGAATCCGCCCTGGCCGATCCTCGCTACCGCTTCATGTTCGCCTCGCGCCTCATCGAGGACAATCTGCACGAGGCGATCGGAAAGATCTTTCGCGTGCCCCATCATGGAAAGACGATCACCTGTTTCGAACTCGCGGGCCTGCCCTCCGAAGTCGTCAATTCGGTCTGTTCGGTCCTGTCGCGCCTCGCCTTCGACCTCGCTTCCGGCTCGAAGGGCCGGCTGAAGCTTCTCGTCCTGTGCGAGGAGGCGCATCGCTACATGCCGGCCGACCCGCGTCTCGGCTTTGCCCCGACGCGCCATGCACTCTCGCGCATCGCCAAGGAAGGCCGCAAATATGGCTGCTATCTCGGCGTCGTGACCCAGCGCCCCGGCGAGCTCGACCCGACGGTCCTATCGCAGTGCTCGACCATCTTCGCCATGCGCCTCGCCAACGAGCGCGACCAGGAGATCATCCGCTCGGCGATCGCCGATTCGTCGGCCTCCACCCTCGCCTTCCTGTCCTCGATGGGCCAGCGCGAGGCGATCGCCTTCGGCGAGGGCGTCGCGACCACGATGCGCATGAAGTTCGAGACGCTGAAGCCGAGCGAATTGCCCGGCCGGCCGCAGGAAGTGGCCGATGCCGCCGCCCATCCAGGCGAAATCGACCTCCATGCGTTGATCCAGGGCCTGCGCGGCGAAGGTCCGACCTTCGTGGCCGACGATTTCGGTCCGATGATCGGCGACGATCCGTTCGAGCGCCTTGCCGCCGCGCTCGATTCCCCGCCGCCCCGCGCATCGCTCGCCAGCCTGCGCCGCCACGGCGACGACGAGGCCCTGCGCCGGCTTTATGAAGACTGATTAGGGGCGAGGAGAGCTGCGGCCTTATGCGCAGACGCGGTTCCGGCCCAGCCCCTTGGCCTGATAGAGCCGCTGGTCGGCGCGCCGGTAGAGCTCTTCCGCGTTTTCCTTGCCGTTCCACACCGCCAGCCCGACGCTCGCGGTGACCTTGAGACGGATGTTGCCGTTGACGACGACGAGTGCGGACACCGCCTTGCGGATGCGCTCGGCGAAGGCGATCAGCCCCGCATCGTCGAGATTGGCCGCGACGATCGCAAACTCCTCGCCGCCCAGCCGCGCGACGACGTCATGGTAGCGCGTCAGTTCGCGCAAGGATGACGCCACTTCCTTCAGCACCTTGTCGCCGATGTCGTGACCATGCGTGTCGTTGATCGCCTTGAAGTGGTCGAGATCGATGATCATCAGCCCGATCGGCCGGTCGATCCGGCCGAAGGCGTCGAGATATTCGCGCAGCGCCTCATCGAAAAACCGCCGGTTCTGCATGCCCGTCAGGCTGTCGGTCAGCGCCGCCTGTTCGAGCGTCACCGAACGCGCGCTCAGCGTTTCCGTCATGGCGCGCAGCTTGCCCTGCTCCTGCACCTGATGGCGAATCAGCGGATAGATGAAGAAGGCGCCGAAGAAGATAGCGGTCGCGAGCAGCACGCCGATCGCAAAGAGCAAGCGCGCCAGATAGGCGATGTCTTCGCCGACCGACTCCGCGGCCTGCGCCTGCAGCACGCCATAGGCGTGCAGCGTCGTCACCCCGGCCGCAAGGACGACCGCAATGAAGACAAAGAAAGCCGATTCGGCCTGGTGAAACCGCATACCGTTCCCGATACTGACGCCAAGGCCTCACTTTCCGCCAGCGCTCCCTTATCGCAGGTTAACGCGCCTTAGTATTTTCGAGCTAGTCCACACGGGGTTGCACCCGCCGCCATTCGGGTCCGAGCTGGTTGCGAAACCATGTGTCCTGCCGCTTGGCATATTGGCGGGTCGCGGCCTTGGCGCGCGTGATCGCTTCGTCCAGCGTCACCTTGCCGCGCAGATGCTCGGCAAGTTCCGGCACGCCGATCGCCTTCATGGCGGGCAGGGTCGGCACGAGGTCGAGGGTGAGGATCGCACGCACCTCGTCGATCGCGCCGGCATCGACCATCGCGTCGAAACGCCGGTCGATGTTGGCGCGCACGAATTCGCGTTCGGGGGCAAGAACGATCATGGACGCGGACGCCGCATCGACGAGCGGCGCCGACCGGTCGCCCTGCCAGTCGAGGATCGAGCGCCCGGACGCCTCAACGACTTCCAGCGCTCGCACGATGCGCTGCCCGTCATTCGGGCGAAGCCGCTCGGCTGCGGCTGCATCCCGCTCGCCGAGCTGGCGGTGCAGCGCCTCGGCGCCTTCCTCGATCAGCGCCTGCCGCCATCTGGCGCGAATGCCGGCGGGAATGTCGGGCATGTCCGACAGCCCCTGCGTCAGTGCGCGGAAATAGAGCCCGGTGCCGCCGACGAAAACGAGCCTTCGCCCAGCCACATCCGGTGATTTGAGCAACGCGTCCACATCTGCCAGCCACTGCGCCACCGAATAGGCGACTGCGGGGCTGACATGGCCGAAAAGGCGATGCGGCACGCTTGCCTCGTCCTCTACGGTGGGCCGCGCGGTGATCACGCGCAGGACGTCATAAACCTGCATCGAATCGGCATTGACGATGATCCCGCCCGTCTCGCCGGCGATCTCCATCGCCCGCCGCGACTTGCCGCTCGCGGTCGGCCCCGCTATCAGGACCGCATTCTTCAGCACGCCCTGCCCCGTTTCAGAAAGTCCGCCATGTCGCTCATCGCCGTCCTGATCTCGCATCCGGCCGAAAAGGCCGTGACCGTCGATCTAGCGAATAGGGCGGCAAAGGCCCTCGGTGCAAGCGCGACCGTCAATTGGCTCGACGACGGCATCGCGTGCGAGTTCGCGGTTCGTGCGGGGCTGGAGGCTCAGGAAGCACTCGCGCTCCTGCGCGAAGCGGTTGCAGGAGCACCAGTCGACGTCGCGGTTCTCGAACCCGAAAACCGTCGCAAGCGCATCCTGATCGCCGACATGGATTCCACCATGATCGACCAGGAATGTATCGACGAGCTCGCCGACATGGTCGGCATCAAGGACTACGTCGCCGCCATCACGGCGCGAGCGATGAATGGCGAGATCGCCTTCGAGCCCGCCCTTCGCGAGCGGGTCGCCCTGCTGCGCGACCTCGACGTCGCCGTGATCGATCAGGTGATCGCCGAGCGCATCTCGCTCGCATCGGGCGGCAAGGCGCTGGTCGCGACCATGAACGCCAATGGCGCGACGACCGCGCTCGTCTCGGGCGGCTTCGAAAGCTTCACCGAGAAGGTAGCGGCCAAACTCGGCTTTGCCGAACACCGCGCCAACAGGCTGCTGGTCGAGAACGGCAGGCTCACCGGCAAGGTCGCCGAACCGATCCTCGGCAAGGAAGCGAAGGCCGCCTCGCTTCTCGATCTTGCGGCCCGCGCCGGCGTCACGCCGCAGGACGTGCTCGCGGTCGGCGACGGTGCCAACGATCTCGACATGATCCGCATCGCCGGCATGGGCGTCGCGCTTCATGCCAAGCCCGCCGTCGCGGCAGAAGCCGGCATCCGCATCGACCATGGCGACCTGACGGCCCTCCTCTATCTCCAGGGCTATCGCGGGTCGGACTTCGCCGCCTGACGCAACGAAAAAGGGGCGGCCGAAGCCGCCCCGATCGTTTCGTATTCGTCAGACCCTATTCCATCCGAAGCGTGACGAACCGCAGCTCGCCCGTCGGCGAGGCAAGCATCAGGAGGGCGTTGCGCCGCCCCTGACCTTCAAGCGCGGCGATCCGCTCCTGAACGTCGGCGGGCGTGGCGACGGCTTCCTGGGCGATCTCCGTGATCACCTCGCCGGCAACGATGTTGCGCTCGGCGGCCTGCGACCCTTCCGCGACCTCCATGACGACGACACCGGTAATGTCCTCGCCGATGCTGAAGGATGCGCGGGTTTCCTCATCCAGCGCGGCAAGCGTCATGCCGAGGATTTCGGCCGTTTCGACATCCGCATCCGGCGCCGCCTCGTCCTCGTCCATCTCGATGCCGGCCTCCGCCTGGCGCTCGCTATCCTCCAGCCGCCCGAGCGTCACGCGCACGGTCTGCTCTTCGCCGCGGCGCACGATCAGCACGTCGACCTCCATGCCGACCGGGCTTTCGGCGACGACGCGCGGCAGGTCGCGCATGGTGCGGACCGGCTTGCCGTCGAAGGAGAGGATGACGTCGCCGGGCAGGATCGAGCCATCGTCGACCGGCCCGCCCTCGATCACGCCCGCCACCAGCGCGCCTGTCGCGCGGTCCATGCCGAGGCTTTCGGCAATGTCGTCGGTGACCGGCTGGATGCGCACACCAAGCCAGCCGCGACGCGTCTCGCCGAATTCGCGCAACTGGTCGATGACGTTGACGGCAAGCTGCGAAGGAATGGCGAAACCGATGCCGATCGACCCGCCGGAGGGCGAGATGATGGCCGTATTGATGCCGATGACCTTGCCGTACATGTCGAACAGCGGCCCGCCCGAATTGCCGCGATTGATCGCCGCGTCGGTCTGGATGAAATCGTCATAGCGCCCGGCATTGATGTCGCGGCCGCGCGCAGAGACGATGCCCAGCGTCACCGAGCCACCGAGCCCGAACGGATTGCCGATCGCCATCACCCAGTCGCCGATCCGCGCTTCCTGCGAATCGCCGAACTCGACCGCGGTCAAATCGCGCAGCGTCGGGTCGACCTTGAGCACGGCGAGATCGGTTTCGGGATCGGCGCCGATCAGTTCGGCCGGCAGCGTGCCGCCATCGGAGAAGTTGACCTCGATCTCGTCGGCATCGGCGATGACGTGGTTGTTGGTGATGACGATGCCTTCCTCGGCATCGATGACGAAGCCGGACCCCAGCGACTGCATCGGCCGCGCGGACGGTCCGCCCGGCTGCTGCTGGTTGAAGAACTCGTCGAAGAATTCCTGGAAGGGCGAGCCTTCGGGAAGCTGCGGCACGGGCACGTTGCGCTGCGCCGGGTTGTTGCGCGCGGCATTCTGCGACGTGGCGATGTTGACAACCGCGCCCAGCAGGCCTTCAGCCAGGTCGGCGACGGAGGCCGGTCCCTGCTGGCGGGGTTGCGCACTGCCGGGAGCGGGCTGGGCGTCCGTCTGGGCCTGCGCGAAAGCCTGCATGGCGGGCGCCGAAAGGCCCGTCAAGCCAAGCGCGGCGATCGAAAGACCGACGGTGAGTTTCCGGCGGATCGAAATTCGGGTCTTCATCAGGCACTTTCTCCCAAGGGGCGCGTTCTGCGGCGCATTGATCCGCTCGAATGCGGCGTGTTTGCGGCCCGGACCGACTTTGCAAAGCCTGCGGGCGACGTCGCGGACACAATCGCAACGGCGTGCGCGGGACGCAAGCCGCTCGCACGCCTGTCCGGTATTTGTGAAAGCATGGCGACAAAAGAAAAGCCCCCGGGCCGTCGCGCGATCCGGGGGCTTCGTTCAGGTGGACCGGCGCTGCGTCAGGGCTGCGTCGAACCGGTGGTGAGGTCTGCGCCGGCAGCCGGCGGCGTCTGCGCCGGGGCGGCCGGCTGCTCTGCCTGCGTCCGGCCCATCGGGTTGCCGAAGAAGCGGAAGAACTGCGAATCGGGTGACAGGACCATCGTCGTCGCATCGCCGTTCAGCGCCGCCGTATAGGCAGCCATCGAGCGATAGAACTCGAAGAATTCCGGATCGCGCGTGAAGGCGTCGGCGAAGATGCCGTTGCGTTCGGCCTCGCCCTCGCCTCGCAGGATCTCCGATTCGCGGCGTGCATCGGCGACGATCTCGACGACCTCGCGGTCGGCGCGGGCGCGAATGCGCTGGGCCGCTTCACGGCCGCGAGCGCGAAGGCGCTCGGCTTCTGCAAGACGCTCGGCCTTCATGCGCTCGTAGGTCTGCTGGGAGACCTCGGCGGTGAGGTCGGTCCGGCGGATACGCACGTCGGTGATCTCGAGGCCGAGCGACGTCGCGTCGGGACGAAGCTGGTCGCGAACTTCGCGCATCATCGAGGACCGCTCTTCCGAAAGCGCGGCTTCGAAGCCGCGCAGACCGTAGACCCGGCGCAGCGAGGCGTCGAGACGGGTGCGGAGACGCTGTTCGGCCAGCGGAACGCTGCCCGACACGGCCTGACGGAACCGCCGCGGATCGGCGATGCGATAAGCGATGAAGGCGTCGACCTCGTAGAAGCGGCCGCCCGAGACCTGGACGCGGATATCGTCCAGATCGAAGCGCATCACGCGATCCTCGATCATCTGGACGCTGTCCGCCTCGGCGAAGCCGAAGGGCAGCTTGAAGTAGAGGCCCGGCTCGGTCTTCACATCGACGATCTCGCCGAAGCGCAGCACGATCGCCTGCTGGCGTTCGTTGACCACGAAGAAGGAGGAGTAGGCCAGGATCAGGAGCGCCAGGACGACGATGGCGATAACGGGAAGACGGTTGGCCATCAGTTGGTCCCTCCCTGGGTCGAGGCGGTGTTCGATGCGTTGCGGCGCGCGTCGAGCTCGGGCAGCGGCAGATAGGGAACGACGCCCTGCCCGCCATTGGTGCCCTGCTCCACGATCACCTTGTTGGACGAGCGCAGAACGCCTTCCATCGTCTCGAGGAACAGGCGCTGGCGCGTCACGTCGGGCGCCTTGGCGTATTCGTCATAGACCGAAACGAAGCGCTGCGCCTCGCCTCGCGCTTCCTGCACGACGCGGTTGCGATAGGCGGCCGCTTCTTCGCGAACCTGCGCGGCCTCGCCTCGTGCGGCACCGAGCTGCTGGTTCGAATACTGGTTGGATTCCTCGACGAAGCGATCCTCGTCCTGCTCGGCGCGCTGAACTTCCTCAAACGCGTCGGCGACTTCGCGCGGCGGTGCTGCATCCTCGATCGAAATCGCGTTGATGGCGATCCCGGCGCCGTAATCCGTGACCGAATTGTCCATGATCTCGCGAACTTCCTCGGCGATGCCCTGGCGGTTGTCGCGGAAGATGTCCTGCGCGGGACGCCGGCCGACGACTTCGCGCATCGCGCTCTCGGCGACCTGGCGCAGCATGTCGTCGGGCGAAGCGACGTTGAACATGTAGGCGCGCGGATCGGAGACCTGGTAGGCGACGGAGAACTTGACGTCGACGATGTTCTGGTCGCCCGACAGCATCAGGCCCGTCGAGGTGCCGCTGCGCGGCTCACCGATCTGGATCAGCTTTTCGGCGACGTTGGCGGTCTCGACAGTCTCGACCGGCCACCAGTGGAAGTGCAGCCCCGGCTCGGAAATCTCGTCCTTCGGCTTGCCGAAGCGCAGTTCGACGGCGAGTTCGTCCGGCTGGACCGTGTAGATGGACTGGAAGAGCCAGAACGCGGCGAGCGCCAGCGCACCGAAGCCGAACAGCGCCGCATTCGAGCCGCCACCGCCCGGCAGCGCCTGCTTCAGGCGATCCTGCCCGCGGCGGATGATGTCTTCGAGATCGGGCGGCGAGCCCTGCGGTCCGCTCGGGCCGCGCGGCCCCTGCCCCCAGGGGCCGTTGCCGCCGCCATTACCGCCGCCGCCTCCCCATGGGCCGCCGCTGCCGCCACTTTGATTGTTCCAGGGCATGAACTTCCTCTTGGTCCGGAATTGTCAACGTTGCGGCGGAACCTCCGACGCTAATCAACGTTACAAAACGTTATAGGGGTGCAATGTGGCCGTTTCAACGCAAACCGGCCGCCGATCGTGCGTCAGCGGCCGTTGGTCGCGCTATTTCGTGAATAGATGACGTATTCGCTCGCATGGCTGTCACGCTCTCCGGCAGGCACCCGCTCGATTGTGCCCCGCGTCCACGCAGCGTCGTCGATGCGCGGAAAGAACGTATCGCCGTCGATCGCCGCCAGAATATGCGTGACGTGCAGCGTGTCGGCCCGCGCCATCGCCTCGCCGAATATCTGTCCGCCGCCGATCACGCAGATTTCATCGGGCGCCTCACCGGCTGCGATTTCCAGCGCCTCGTCGAGCGACCGCGCGACGACCGCGCCTTCGTCGGCAAAATCCTGCTGCCGTGTGATGACGATGTTCGTTCTGCCCGGCAGCGGACGCCTCGGAAAACTCTCCCAGGTCTTGCGACCCATCACGATCGGCTTGCCCAGCGTCAGCGCCTTGAAGCGCTTCAGATCGGTCGACAGCCGCCACGGCAGGTCACCGTCGCGCCCGATCACGCCGTTCTCGGCAATGGCGACGACGAGGCTGACCGGGATATGCGCAGGCTCCGTCATCAAACCGCGATCGGCGCCTTGATGGAAGGCTCGGCGACATAGCCCTCGAGCGCGAAATCCTCGAAGCGGAAATCATAGAGACTGCGCACGGCCGGATTGAGCTTCATCACCGGCAGGGCATGCGGCCGGCGTTGAAGCTGCGCGCGCGCCTGCTCGAAATGGTTCGAGTAAAGATGCGCGTCGCCGAGTGTATGCACGAAATCGCCCGCCTTCAGCCCCGTCACCTGCGCGATCATCATCGTCAAGAGCGCATAGGAAGCGATGTTGAACGGCACGCCGAGGAAGATGTCGGCCGAGCGCTGGTAGAGCTGGCACGACAGCCGGCCATTGGCGACGTGGAACTGGAACAGGCAGTGGCACGGCGGCAGCGCCATCTGGTCGACCTCGGCCGGGTTCCAGGCCGAGACGATCAGCCGGCGCGAATTCGGATTGGTTTTGATCTCGGAAATCAGGTTCTCGATCTGGTCGATCGACCCGCCATCCGGCTTCGGCCAGGAGCGCCACTGCTTGCCGTAGACGGGGCCGAGCTCGCCGTTCTCGTCCGCCCACTCATCCCAGATCGTGACGCCGTTCTCGTTCAGATAGCGCACGTTCGTGTCGCCGGCGACGAACCAGAGCAGTTCGTGGATGATCGATTTGAGGTGCAGCTTCTTGGTCGTGAGGACCGGAAAGCCCTCTCCGAGATTGAACCGCATCTGGTAGCCGAAAACGCCGCGCGTGCCGGTCCCGGTGCGGTCGCCCCGGTCGACGCCGTGGTCGAGGACGTGCTGGAGAAGATCGAGATATTGCCGCATGCATCACCGCCTTGAAGTCGCCCCACCCTATCGCAACGCGCGGGTCGCGACACCTGCCAATCACCGCTTTTCACAAGGCATCGAGCCGCCCGAGCTGCTTGGCCACCAGATAGTAGAACGTCACGCGCTTGCGTTCGGCATCCGCGCCCATGGCGAGGTCGGCCATTTCGATGGCGAGGTCGGCGCGCTCGCGGTCGGTGCAGCCGAGCTTCCTGCCGCACCATTTCTCGCGCAGCCTGGCCGCGTGCTTGGCATCGAGCGCCTTGATATGCAGCGATTGCGGGTTCCGGAGCGCCACGCCCAGATGCTTGACGATCCGCTCGATCGCCTCCGCGTCGGCCGTCGGATCGTAGCGGCGGACGTCGGCAAGATGGTCGTCCATCGACCCGTCTCCCTGACCATCGCCCCCCGCTGCTTGGTTGGCTTCACAAAGCGCGGCTGTCAAGATAACCCAAAGGGAGGTGGGGCAAGGATCGAAACATGGTCGATGCGATGAGTCTGGCGCTCGTGGCCGCGGGCGGAGCGGCCGGAGGCGTCGCGCGCGTCACCGTCGCAGGCTTCGTCGCGCGGCGGTACGGCCCCGATTTTCCGTGGGGCACGCTCGTGGTCAACGCTACCGGCGCCTTCCTGATCGGGGTCGCGGCCGGACACTTTACCCCCTCGCCCGACCTGCGAATCTGGCAGCTCGCCATCATCGGTTTCCTCGGCAGCTACACCACCGTCTCGTCCTTTTCCCTTCAAACCCTGTCGCTGGTCCACGCTGGAAAGCCCGGCCGCGCGGCCGCCAATGTCGCGCTCTCCCTCCTCATCGGCATAGCCGCCGCCGTGCTCGGCTTCTGGCTCGCCGCATGAACGCACGTCTGCTCTTTGCGGTCGCCATCGGCGCCGCGCTCGGCTCCCTCGCGCGCTACCTCGTCTCGGTTGCGGCCTTGGCCATGCTCGGCGCGCACTTCCCGGCCGGAACGCTGGTTGCAAACGTCGCCGGCTCCTTCCTCATCGCGCTCTTGGCCCGGCGCGAGGCGGCCGGTGCGCTCGGCCCAACCGCGAGCGCCTTCTGGCTCGCCGGCTTTTGCGGCGGCTTCACCACCTTTTCTATATTCAGTCTGGAAACGCTGATTTTCATCCAGGATGGCCGGCACGCGATGGCCGCGATCTACGTCGCCGCCTCGCTCGTGCTGTGGCTCGGCGGCGCCGCGCTGGGCTGGCGGATGGGCGCGCCGCGCAAACCATGATCCGTCTTGCAAACCGGGTCGCAAGCGCCTATCTCTGAAGTGCCGTCGCAAGGCGGCTATGGTGCTAAACCGACTGTGCAATAGATGGACCGGACGCGGTTTCGAAACCGCCACCTCCACCAGGAACCCGCCCGCGCGACATTTCTGTCGGACGGGCTGCTGATGGGGGTGAAATGGGATCGACGGACGTTGAAAGACAGCACGCTGTACCCGGCATTGTACCACCGTCATCGGGCTACAATAGTAGTTGCAAACGACAACTATGCGGAAGCACGTCTCGCCGCTTAATGCGGTGCGATAGCTTCAAATCAAGCCCTATGGGTTCGCACCTTTAGGCGGGGTTCGGAGGTACCTGGCAACAGAAACCTCCACTTCTCCTCCCTCTCCTGTCCCTTTGTCGCTGCGTGCCCCCGCAGATGATTCTCTTTGCCATGAAGCGAGGACAGATGACTGAAACGGATCGCTTTTTCGTCTTCACGGGGGGACCGGGAACCGGCAAGTCGACGCTGATCTCCGCCCTTGCAAGCGAAGGCCTTGCCACGATGCCCGAGGCCGGGCGCTCCATCATCAGGGCGCGGCAGGCCGTCGACGCCTCTCCGCGCGGCGACGACCCGCTCTTCTTCGCCGAACTGATGCTCGCCTTCGACATGCGCAATCACGAGGAAGCCCGGCGCCATGCCGGTCCCGTCCTGTTCGATCGCGGCATTCCCGACCTCGTCGGCTATCTGCGCCTGATGAACCAGCCGGTGCCCGCACATTTCATCACCGCCGCGCGGCGCCTGCGCTACAACCCGATCGTCTTCGTCGCGCCGCACTGGCCGCAGATCTACCGCAACGACGGCGAACGCGACCAGAGCCCGCAGGAAGCCGCCGCCACGAGCGACGCCGTCGAGCCCGCCTATCGAGAATTCGGCTACGAAATCGTGCGCCTGCCGCTCGGCACGGTCACCGAGCGTGTGGCCTTCGTCCGCGAGGTGATCGGCGCTGCCGCGCCGGAATCCTGAATCCGGTTTACCTCGGCCTGAAGCTTGACTACACCAAGGACGAAACGATTCAGGATGCGCAGGCAAACAATGGCCGAAGACTTGATCCGCTACGACATCCTCGCGCAGGAGGCGCTTCGCGGCGTCATGCGCAAGGTTCTGTCGGAAGTGGCGAAGACCGGCCTGCCCGGCAATCACCACTTCTTCATCACCTTCCTGACGCGTGCGCCGGGCGTGCGGATATCGAGCCGCCTGCGCGAGCGCTATCCCGACCAGATGACGATCGTCGTCCAGTTCCAGTACTGGGACCTGAAGGTGACCGACACCGGTTTCGAGGTCGGCCTTTCCTTCGCCGACGTTCCGGAAAAGCTGGAAATCCCGTTCTCCGCCGTGCGCGGCTTCTACGATCCGTCGGTCAATTTCGAGCTCGAATTCGACGTGCGCGCGGAAGATGCGCCGGAGATCGAGCCGGAGCCGGTCGCGGAGATCAAGCCCGTCGCGGCCGCGCCGAAGAAGCCTGCCGCCGTCAAGAAGGCCGAGAAGCTCGAACTGGCCGCGAAGGACGACGAAGCGGGTGAAAAGACCGGCGACAAGGGAAGCGCCCAGGTCGTCTCCCTCGATTCCTTCCGCAAGAAGTAGCGATGGGCGAAGTCGTCAATCTCCGGCAGGCGCGAAAGCGCCGCAAGCGGGACGACGACGCCGCCACCGCAGAGGCGAACCGCCTCAAACACGGCCGCACCCTTGCCGAACGCAAGGTTCAGCAGGCCGAGGAAACCGCGCGAGATGCCCATCTCGACGCGCATCGCCTGACATCCGAAGCGGACGAATGAGCGGCATCGTCAAGCGCTCGATGTCGATCCGCGGTCATCGCACCAGCATTTCCCTGGAAGACGCCTTCTTCGAAGAACTGAACCGGCTGGCGGGCGAAGAATCCATGTCGCTCGCCGCTTTGGTGGCGCAGGTGGACGCGACCCGCGATCGTCGAACGAACCTCTCATCGGCCCTTCGCCTTTTTGTGCTCGATGAACTGAAACGGCGCGGGATCGCCGGTCAGTAGAGCCCGTCGCGGCCGAGCAGCCCGTCGATCGTCAGGTTCTCGGGGCGAAAGATGTCCGCGCCTGCAGGCGCAGGAGGCGCCGGGGCGGGCGTCGGCGCAGGCGGCGCGGTGTCGAAAGCCCCGTCCTGTTGCAGGAAGCGCTCGACATCGAGCCGGAACGCATCCGTCTCGTTCGACTGCTGCTCCTGCCGCCGCGCGGCTTCCTCGGCCTCTTCGGCAGCGCGCCGAACGCGCTCCGCCTCTTCAGCGCGGCGCGCCGCCTCTTCCTGCGCCAGTCGCTCGGCTTCCTCTGCCGCCCGCGCGGCTTCGGCCGCCCGTCGCTCGTCCTCCTCGGCCGCCTCGCGCGCCACGCGCGCCGCTTCTTCCCGCAGGAAGGTCTCAGCCTCCTCGCGACGGCGCTCTTCGATCCGTTGCAGGCGCTCCTGCTCGCGGGCGGCGAAATAGCGGTTCTCGCGGCGCAGGCGCTGCGCCTCGAGAAGGCTCGCCTGCATCGCCTCGACACGCGCCTGCTCGATCTCGAGCGCGCGCTGCGTCAGGAACTGGGCGAGCGGCTGGGTGTCGAAACGGATGTCCGGAGCGCTTGGGGGACCTTCGACGAAAATCCGCACCGCGGGCTCTGACCCGACCAGTTCCTCGTCGCCGGCCTCGTAGGAGACGAGAGCATCGACTGACACGCTGCCGCGCGTCAGGTCGGCGCGCACATCCGCGCTCACATCCGCCCCCGCGCCTTCGAGGCGGATCGGCGGGGCGCGCAACTGTCCGCCGGCCATCGACAGGGCGATCTCGCCGGTCCGCGCCTCGAACACGCCCTTGCCGATGATGCCAGGTGCGAAAGCCTGCGTCGCATCCTCATCGATGTCGCGGCCGATCCGGTCCGCTTCGGCAATGAGGTCCGCAAAGGCTCCGCCGTCGAGACCGTGAATGGCGAGTTGCGGCAGGTCGAGACTGACGGTGCCCGACAGCGCGCTCATCATCGTATCGAGCGTGCGCCCGTTCGAACTTGCGACCGCCGAAAGGTCGAAATTGCCGGCAAGCGCCGGCTGGTTGAGCGCGTCCGACAGGGACCCGCCGGTCAACGCCAGTTGCGCCTGGAAGAGCGCCGTTCCCGAATTGTTGGCGAGTTCGGCAAAGCCGCGCAACCCGCCACCGGCAATCGAGCCGCTCAGCCCGTTCAGCCGCAGACCCTCGGGGCCGAACCGCAATTCACCCGACATGTCCGTCAGCGATTCCGGTCCGATCTCGGCGCGGCCGGCCGTCAGGTCGAGATTGGCGGTGAAGAGGCTGGTCGGCGCCGCTTCGAAAGGCACCGCCCCGTCCGCAAGCGCCGCCTCGCCGACCACCAGCGAGGCCAGCCAGCCAAGGTCGATCTGCGGCATGTCGAGCGCACCGGCCAGATGGGGGCGACCATCGCGCATGTCGATGTTGAGATCGCCGCTCAAGACCTGATCGAGCGCCGTTCCGCTGATGCCGGACAGGACGACGAGCCCGTCCTCGACGTCGATGCCGGTGCGGATGTCGAAAGGGAGACCGGCCGTCATGCCGGGAAGCGAGACCCCCGCCGTCGCCAGCCAGCCCGAAAGATCGTCGGCGTCGAGCGCCAGCGACCCCTGGACCGCCACATCCGAGGCGTCGAGTTGCAAGGAACCGTCGAAGGCGGCATCGAGCCCTTCGCCGCGCAGTCCGACCGAAGCTTCAGCGCCGCGCGAAAGCTCTCCGACCACCCGCCCGGTGACCTCCGCCGGCCCGACGAAGCCGAGCGGCAGGCCCGGAATGCCGGCCAGCGCGTAGAGCGCGGCCGGTTCGTCGTTGCGCCAGGTGAAGTTGAGATTGATCGGCAGGTCGGCGATCGGCCGATCGGTTCGCGCGCTCGTCAGCGTCATCTGCAGCGCGCTGCCGCCAACGCTGCCATTGGCGCTGACCGCGCCGCCTTCGCCCTCGACGGCGCTGGCGACGAGATCGAGCTCGGCATCTTCGAGAAGACCGGGATAGGCACCGGCGCGGGCCGATAGCCCCGCCAGCACCCGATTGTCGGGAAAACGCGCCGCGAGCGCGTCGACCAGCGGCGCCAGATCGACCGCGATGACAGAAGCGTCGACATGGCCGGTCGGCGTCTCGCCAAGGCCGTGCAGCGAGGCGGTCGCGCTGACATTGGCGCCCGCAAGATCGCCGATCGCCAGCCGGTCCACCTCGATCTGGCCTTGCCGCAACCGGACCGCCGTATCGAGCGTCCCCGCCTCCAGCCCGTCGAACGTCACCGGCCCGGCCTTCAAGTCGATGTCGACGTCGCGCTCCTCAAGGCGGGCCGTACCCGTTTCGCTGACGAAGAGCGAGGCAAAGGCGCGCATGGCGGGAAGATCGAGCCGGTCGCCGTCGAGCGCGACGCGCAGCGACGGGCGCATGTCGGCGGGCGTCGCACTGTCGATCTCGCCGCGGAACACCGCGCCGCCGAGCGCAAGCTCGAGATCGCGGAAAGACTGGCGCTCGCGCGACAGCGCGACCTGCGCGTTGAAGCCGCCGGGCGGCAGGCGCCGGATCGCATCGTCGACGTCGCGCGCGAGCCAGGTCGCGAAGCCGGAGGGCTGGTTAACCGCGACGAGCAGTTCGCCGTCGAACTGCAACCCGTCCGTCGCCACCAGATCGCCACTCGCCTCGATGGTCGAACGGCCCGGAAGAAGCGCGCGCAAATTGTTGATTTTCCAACCGGTTTGCGATGGCTCGGCATTCAACGTCAGATCGCGGATCGTCGTATCGCCCGCAACGAGAGCCGGCAGATTGACCTCGATCGTCCCGGCTACCGAAGGTTTCGGCAAGGCGGCGAGCAGGCGCTCGATCCCGGCAAGGCGCGTTTCGAGGCTGGCCGTCCCCGGTTCGCTCCCTTCGTCGAGCCGAATCTGCGCGCCGTCCGCGGCGATGAAGAAGCGGGGGTCGACGCCGAAATCGAGCCCGCCGCGGCCGCTGGCGATGTAGGGATTGTCGGCCGGACCGGTCTGGTAGGTGAACTCCGGAATGTCGAGCGCATCGTGGTCGATTTCGAAATTTCCGGTCACGCGATGGGGTGAAACCGGCGCGGAGGCCTGATTTTCGGGCCGGTTCTCGACCATTTCGGCGCGAAACTGGCCCGAATAGACGGCTTTTCCGTCCAAAATCCGGGCATTTCCGTCGGTTTCGACCAGGAATGGCGAGCCAAAAGGCGATGCGCGCAGGCGAACGCGGATCGCGTCGTTCTCGAACGTACCGGTCGAAAGTCCGATCGAGGTCGGCACCCCGTCGACGGCACCGGTCCCGTCGAGCCGCCAGGGACCGGCAAGGGTCTGGGCGGAAATCCGGGCATCGAGGTTCGACACCCGATGCAGCCGTTCGCTCTTGCGATGGAAGAGACGCAGCTCGCCATCCTCGACGGAAATGTTCTCGAACGTGACCTGCCGGACGGCATCGCCGCCGGGGCGCTCGATCCAGTCGAGACCGCCCTCCTCGTCGAGTTCGACGGTCATGATCGGCCGTACGAGCCGCATGTCGAAGATCAGGATTTCGCCGCGCAGGAAGGGTGCGAGTTCGGCGTCCATCGAGAAGGTTTCGACCTGCATCGCGGGCTCGCCGCCCGGCCCCCCCGCGACCGAGACATTGGCGAAGGTGACGGAGGGAAACGGCAGGAGACGCGCACTGGCCTCGCCCTTAACCGTGACCTCACGCCCGAGGATACGGCTCGCCTCACGCTCGAAATCGGCGCGATACGACGTCCAGTTTACGAAGAACGGCCCGACCAGCGCGACCGACAGCGCCAGCACGATCAAACCGCCGATAATGACAAAGAGGCGCGCCAGCGATCCGCTCCCGCTCAGATATCCTCGTGGAACCGACTTTAACGGCTTGTCCGCGTCGATACAGTGGCAAACCCGAATTGAGCGCTCATAATTGCGCGCGCGGCAGGATTTTCCCCGGATTCATGATGTTGTCGGGGTCGAGCGCGGTCTTGATCGCGCGCATGATGTCGAGGCCCGGTCCCAGTTCGTGGACGAGGTAGCCCGCCTTGCCCTGCCCCACGCCATGTTCGCCGGTGCATGTCCCGTCCATGGCGATGGCGCGCATGTTGAGCCGGCCGACAAAGGCTTCCGCCGCGGCGATCTCGTCCCGGTTCTCGCCGTCGACCAGCACGAGAACGTGGAAATTCCCGTCGCCGACATGGCCGACGATGGGGGCGACGAGGCCGTGCTCGGCAATATCGGCCTCGGTCTCGCCGATACATTCGGCAAGCCGCGAGATCGGCACGCAGACATCCGTCGTCAGCGCCTTGCAGCCGGGTCGAAGCGCGAGGCCCGCCCAATAGGCGTCGTGCCGCGCCTTCCACAGTTTCGTGCGCTCCTCGGCGACCTTGGTCCACTGGAACGGCCCGCCGCCGAACTCGTCCGCGATCTGCCCGAAGAGCTCCGCCTGCTCCGCGACCCCCGATTCGGAACCGTGGAATTCGAGAAAGAGACAGGGGCTCTCGGCATAGGAAAGCTTGGAATACTGGTTGAGCGAACGCATGCCGAGCGCACTGATGAGTTCGATGCGGGCGACCGGGATACCCATCTGGATCGTCGCGATGACCGCCTGGCAGGCCGCATCGACGGAGGGAAACTGGCAAACGCCGCCGGAAATCGCCTGCGGGATGCCGTAGAGCTTCAGCGTCAGCGAGGTGATGATGCCGAGCGTGCCTTCGGCGCCGATCAGGAGACGCGTCAGGTCGTAGCCGGCCGAGGATTTGCGCGCCCGCCGGCCGGTCTGGACGATGCGCCCGTCCGGCATGACGGCGCGAAGGGAAATGACGTTGTCGCGCATCGTGCCGTAGCGCACGGCATTGGTGCCCGAGGCGCGGGTCGATGCCATGCCGCCGAGGCTGGCATTGGCGCCGGGATCGATCGGGAAGAACAGGCCGGTATCGCGAAGGTGCGTGTTGAGGTCCTCGCGCGTGACGCCGGGCTCGACCGTGCAGTCGAGATCCTCGGCATTGACGGTGGTCACGCGGTTCATGCGCGACAGGTCGAGCGATATCCCGCCGCCGGGCGCATTGACGTGACCTTCGAGCGAAGTGCCGGTGCCGAACGCGATCACGGGCACGCGATGGGCCGCGCACAGCCGCACGACGGCCTGTACATCCGCCTCGCTCTCGGCGAAGACCACGCCGTCGGGAAGCTGGGCGGGAATGTAGCTCGTCGAGTGGGCATGCTGTTCGCGAATGGCCCGGCCGGTCTGCAACCGGTCGCCGAACTGGCCGGCCAGCGCGTCAAGCACCGCCGCGATGCCGGTTTCGTTGCGTTCGATGTCGACGAGTTCTGCCAGTGCCATGTCCGCTCCTCCAGTCGCCGGCGCCGCATCTGTGGACCACCGGTTCCCTGTTCTGTATCGCTATCCGCCGGACGTGCAAATCGGTTTCGGTTTCATGCAGCCCGAACGGCAAGAGGAGGAACCCCCAGAATGTCGACAGCAGCGCCCGTAATTTCCCGCGTGATGGAGGTCGAGAAGGAGTGGATCGACTATAACGGCCACCTGAACATGGCGTATTACAACGTCCTGTTCGACCGCTGTTCCGACGAAGCCTTCGCGATGCTCGGCATGGGACCGGACTACGCAAAGGAACGACGGCTGACCACCTACACGGCCGAAATCCACGTCTGCTACGTTCGCGAACTCCATCTGGGCAACAAAGTGAACTGCTCGTTCCAGCTTCTCGATTTCGACGAGAAGCGCTTTCACGCCTATCAGGAATTGCGCCATGTCGACGGCTGGCTTGCCGCGACCTGCGAGGTGCTGACGCTGCATGTCGACATGGACGGCCCGAAGGTCGCGCACTTCCCCGACGACATCCTCGCCAACATGAAGGCGATGCACGCCGCACATCAGAGCCTGCCGAAGCCCGAGCGCGCCGGCCGTTCCGTGGGAATCAAGCGGAAGACTTGAACGGTTCATATTTTCATTTGATTGTTGCGATGATGCAACAAAGCGCCACCATTCCCGTTAACCGCCAACTTCGACACAGATATCCAAGGTTGGCGGGACATGGACTGGAGAACGAAAGGCGAGAGCCCCGACGCATGGCACATGACGGACGATCTCCATGCCGAGCAGGGCAAGGGAGATCCATTCGCAGCCGCCATTCGCGCCACCCGCATGGCGATGATCATCACCAATCCGCGTCTGCCGGACGATCCGATCGTCTTCGCCAACGACGCGTTCCTTCGGCTGACGGGGTATGAGCGCAGAGAGGTCGTCGGTCGAAACTGCCGGTTTCTGCAGGGCCCTGATACCGATGCTCGCAGCATCGACCAAATTCGCGATGCAATCGAGCAACGGCGGGACATCAGCGTCGACATTCTCAATTACCGCAAAGACGGCTCGACTTTCTGGAACGCACTCTATCTCAGTCCGGTCAGCAACGAGGCGGGCGAACTACAATTCCATTTCGCATCCCAGCTCGACATTACCGAACGCAAGCTAAGCGAAACGCACAATCTTCGCGAGAAAGAACGCTTTGAGCGCGCCGTCGCGGAGCGTACGTCTGAGCTCGAAGCGGCGCTGGAAGCCAGGACTGCGCTTCTTCACGAGGTCGATCACCGCGTGAAGAACAATCTCCAGATGGTGTCGTCGCTGATCGTGATGCAGGCGCGCACGATACCCGACGAAAACATCCGCCAGTCGCTGCAAGACATGCTGTCACGGGTCGAGGCCCTGTCGACGGTTCACCGTCGGCTCTACCAGTCCGACGACGTTGCTCGTTTCGACGTCGGCGAATTTCTGCAGGACCTCGTGCGGGACGTGGTCGCCGCATCGCGCTTCCGCGACATGGAAACACGCTTCGAGGTGGACAGCGTCGACATCGCGGCCGGCCGCGCAGCTCCGCTGGCCCTCATCGTCAACGAACTCGTGACGAACGCGTTGAAACACGCCTACGACGATATGAATCAGCCAATCCTGACGACGCGCATTGTCAAGTTGGGCGAAAGGTTCCGCATCGAGATCGAGGACAACGGCTCGGGCATGGGTGAAATCGACGGGGCGGCTACGTTCGGCACCAAGCTCATCCGCTCGCTCAGCCGCCAGTTGAAGGCGGACATATCCTGGGAGGACACGCAACCGGGCACACGCGCTATCATCGAACTGCCACAGGACGACGCGCCGAAGCAGCCGTCGCCATAGGAGAATGCCATGGAGCCGCTTCAAATGGAGCCGCTGAAGATCATCATCGTCGAGGACGAAGCGCTGCTCGCCCTCGAACTCGAAGGCCTCATCGAAGATAGCGGTAATTCCGTCGTCGGTTGGGCGACCAGTTTCGCCGAGGCCAAGGCGCTGATCGACGAGCACGAGGCCGACATCGCATTCGTCGACCTCAATCTGGCGGATGGACCGACAGGGATAAGCATTGCCGAATACATTCGCGACAGCGGGCGCTCGCTTGCGGTCTTCATGACCGCCAATCCGCGCAGCCTTCCCGAGAACTACGCCGGCGCGGTCGGCGTCATTGCCAAGCCCTACACGATGAGCGGGCTGACCGCGGCGCTGACCTACCTGAAAGAAGGGGTCCGCGAGCCGCCGCCGGCAAAGGCCCTGCCCGTTGGGTTTGTGCTGTCGCCGCATTACGCAGCGCATTGGGCCGCATCAACGCGCTAGGTCAGCGCTCGCAGAGCCGGCGCGCGCCACGATAGGGCTGATAGCTGCAATCCGATGCCCGGAACGATCGATAGGCCCGCGCACAGGCCTGGACATCGCAGGACTGCGCGGCCATCTCGCCCGACCCCGCGCGGCCTTCGTCGGCAGGACCGCCTGCGGCGGCCTGGGCAGAGAGGGCTTCGATAGACGTGCCGTCCACGAAGGACTTGAAGATGGACGCCGGCAATGCGCCTCCCGTCACGCCCTTCATCGGCGTGTCATCGTCATTTCCCACCCAGACACCGACGACGAGATTTTCGGTGAACCCGACGAACCACGCATCGCGATAGTTCTGGCTGGTTCCGGTCTTGCCCGCGGAAAATCCGTCGACCCGCGCCGCCTGTCCCGTTCCCTGTTCGACGACCATGCTCAGGAGCCGGATCAAGTCGTCGCGAAAGGGTGAGATGTCGATGTCCGGCCGGCGGCTCGGACCGACGCGGAAGCCATCGCGGGTTTCGTCGGTGCGGAACGAGACGATGCCCCACGGCTCGACCGGTGCCACGCCGGCGAGGATCGACGCATAGGCGCCGGTAAGGTCGATCAGCGTGACTTCCGAGGCGCCGAGCGCGAGGGCTGGCGTTTCAGTCAGTTCCGCATCGATGCCAAGATCGCGTGCCGCCGCGGCGACATGCCCGATGCCGACCTCCTGCGCCAGGACGACCATCGCCGCATTGAGCGAACGCACGAAAGCCTCATAGATCGGCACGAGTCCATAATAGCGGCCGCCGAAGTTTTCCGGCGTCCAGCCGTCGATCGTGATGGGCTCGTCTGGAACGAGCGCGCGCGGATCGATGCCGGCCTGAAGGGCCGAGAGAAGCACGAACGTCTTGAACGTCGAGCCGGGCTGGCGGCGTGCATCGACGGCGCGGTTGAAGGTGCTTTCCTGATAGTTCCGCCCGCCGACCATCGCCAGCACCGCACCGTCCGGCCCCATCGCGACGAGCGCGCCCTGCCCCGGCCCGTCCGCGCCGGCGCCATCCAGCGCCTCGCGCAGGACGCGCTCGGCGACGGCCTGCAATTGCGGCTCGAGCGTCGTGGCGACGCTGATCGTGCCGCGATAGTCGGCCGCGATCTCGCGCGCGTCGCGCATCGCCCAGTCGGCGAACCAGCTTCCCGAGCGGCTTGCGGGCCGCGTCGGCCTCAACTCGGCATAGGTGGCCTTCGCCGCTGCCGCTTCATCGGCCGAAATCTTGCCGTTGGCGACCATCGCGTCGAGCACCACGCGCGCCCGCTCCTCGGCGCGATCGGCATTGGCGATCGGGTTGAGGACGGACGGCGCGATGATCAGGCCCGCGATCATGGCGGATTCGCCGAGGTCGAGTTCCCCCGGCTCCTTGTCGAAATAGATGCGCGCGGCAGCCGGAACGCCGGTCGCGCCGGCACCCAGATAGATGTTGTTCAAATAGCGCGTGAGGATTTCGTCCTTGCCGAGCCGGCGTTCCAGCCAGAAGGCGATGACGAGTTCCTGGATCTTGCGGCGATAGGTGCGGTCGCGCTCCAGATAGGAGATTTTGATGAGCTGCTGGGTGATCGTCGAGCCGCCCTGCACCACCTCGCCCGCATCCAGATTGCGCATGAAGGCGCGCGCGATGCCGCGCAGATCGACGCCCCAATGATCGTAGAAGCGACGATCCTCGATGCTGAGCACGGCGTCGACGAGATGCTGGGGGAAGGCCTCGACGCGCGTATAGGCGCCCTGGTAGGGGCCCTCCTGCACCAGCGGCGTGCCATCGGCGCTTTCGAGCACCACGACCGGCGCGATCGATCCGTCGGCGATCTCCTCCCACGGAACGTCCCGGAGCGCCCACAGGAGAACCCCGGCGACGACGAGGATACCCGCGATCGCGACGCCCGAAAGCGCAACGAGAATGCGGTTGCGGCGCGTTCGCGTGACGCCGGGCGCGGGTTTCGGCGTCGCGACATCCGGTCGCGCCCGATACCGGCGCCAACGCGACGATGCGGCGCGCAGCGATGCGCCAAGTTCCGTCCGCAAGGCCGCGCCGAGCGCCGAGGCGGCACGCGTGCTGCGGCGAAAGCCGTGGCCCGCCTGTGTTCCCGGCCCCTGATCGGCATTGCCGGGTCTTTCGCTGTCGTCCATCTCAACTCTCGGTTCGCCCGTCCCCGGACCTCGATTATGCCAGAAAACCGGCGAAAGCCACCGCCTTTGCCGATCCGCGCGGAAGCGATCGGATTGACGTGCGCGCGCCGTTCCAACATAACTTTCAGTTGAAAGCTTTCCTTTATCCCTTTTCGGCCGTTCCATGATTTTCGACTATGCCTCGAGGCTGCGCGGCAGACCTTTTTTCGGCTGGATTTTCGCATGCGCCAGCTTTGCCGCCGCGCTGGTCCTGCGCTTTGCGGTCGACGCCTATCTGCCGAGCGGCTTCCCGTTCCTGACTTTCTTTCCGGCCGTGATGCTGACGGCATTCCTGGGCGGGACGCGCGAAGGCATCGTGTGCGCCATCCTGTCGACGCTCGCCGCCTGGTACTGGTTCATCCCGCCCTTCATGAGCTTCGACCTCGGCTATCAGGCGATCGTGGCGCTCGCCTTCTTCGTGCTCGTGATGGCGGTCGACATCACGATCATCCACCTGATGAACGAGGCGGTGGAACGCGCGAAACGGCAGGAAGCGGAAGCTTCGATGCTGGCCGAGGAGCGGCGCACGCTGTTCCAGGAGTTGCAGCACCGCATCGCCAACAACCTCGCCTTCGTTTCCAGCCTGCTCGGCATCCACAAAAGGCGCCTGAGCGGCAATGCCGAGGCGGCCGGCGCGCTCGAAGATGCGCGCCTGCGGCTCGAGACGCTGTCGCGCGTCCATCGCCGGCTGTACGATCCGGACACCAAAACGCAGAAACTGTCGCAATCGCTGGGCGCGATCTGTCAGGACCTGATCGACGCCTCGGGACGACGGCACGTGACCTGCAATGTCGTCGCCGACGACATCGTCCTGCCGGTCGAGCGCGTGATGACGCTGTCGCTGGTGCTGATCGAGGCGGTCAGCAATTCGCTGAAGCACGCGTTCGACGGCCGCGAGAGCGGGCGCATCGACGTGCGGCTGGTCGGCATGGGCGGCGAAAAGCTGGCGCTGATCGTCTCCGACGACGGACCGGGACTTCCCGAAGGCTTCGATCCGGCCACGAGCGACCGCCTCGGTCACCGCATCATGGCCGGTTTCGCGCGGACGCTGCGTGGCGACATCGCCTATGAGAACGACAAAGGCTCGGTGACGCGGCTCGTCTTCCCGCGCGCCTGACCGGAGCGATCCGTTCGCGTTCTGGTCTTTCGGTCCCGAATCACTACATTGCAGGACATGTCCGGATTTCCCGACGATATTCCCTTCTTCGACGAGGACGACCGTCCCCGACGCCCTTCACCCGCGCCGCAGCCGCAAGGCGGCGGGCTGGCCGCGCGCGCCATGGCCGCGCGACGCCCCAATGCGCCCGACTATCTGAGCGGGCTCAACCCCGAACAGCGCCTGGCGGTCGAGACGACGGAAGGTCCGGTGCTCGTCCTCGCCGGCGCAGGCACCGGGAAGACACGTGTTCTGACGACGCGCATCGCGCACATCCTGCAGACCGGCCGCGCCTATCCAAGCCAGATCCTCGCGGTGACCTTCACCAACAAGGCCGCGCGCGAGATGAAAACGCGTATCGGCGTGCTCGTCGGCGAGGCGGTAGAGGGAATGCCGTGGCTCGGCACGTTCCACTCGATCGGCGTCAAGATCCTGCGCCGCCATGCCGAACTGGCCGGGCTGAAGAGCGGCTTCACCATTCTCGACACCGACGACGTTGTGCGGCTGATCAAGCAGTTGATCCAGGCCGAAGGGCTCGACGACAAGCGCTGGCCCGCACGTCAGTTCGCGCAGATGATCGACGGCTGGAAGAACAAGGGACTGGGGCCGGCCGACATCCCGGAAGGCGACGCGCGCGCTTTTGCCAACGGCAAGGGACGCGAACTCTACAAGGCCTATCAGGACCGCCTGCAGACGCTCAACGCCTGCGACTTCGGCGACCTTTTGTGCCACCCGATCCGCATCTTCCGCGCCTATCCGGACGTGCTGCGCGAATACAACGAGAAGTTCCGCTACATCCTCGTCGACGAGTATCAGGACACCAACACCGCGCAATATATGTGGCTGCGGCTTCTGGCGCAGAGGCCGGCGGCGCGGGACGGAACGCGCGTTTCGCCCAATATCTGCTGCGTCGGCGACGACGACCAGTCGATCTATGGCTGGCGCGGGGCCGAGGTCGACAACATCCTGCGCTTCGACAAGGATTTCCCCGGCGCGACCGTCATCCGGCTCGAACGCAACTACCGCTCGACCTCGCACATCCTCGGCGCGGCGTCGCACCTGATCGCGCATAATGAAGGGCGCTTCGGCAAGACGCTCTTCACGGAAAAGTCCGATCCGGACGACCCGCGCGTGATGGTCCACGCCGCCTGGGATTCGGAAGAGGAAGCGCGCGCGCTCGGCGACGAGATCGAGGCGTTGCAGCGCAAGGGCAACAATCTGAACGACATGGCGATCCTGGTGCGCGCGTCGTTCCAGATGCGCGAGTTCGAGGACCGTTTCGTCACGCTTGGCCTGAACTACCGCGTCATCGGCGGCCCGCGCTTCTATGAACGGGCCGAAATTCGCGATGCCATGGCCTATTTCCGCGTCGTCGCGCAGCCGGCCGACGACCTCGCCTTCGAGCGCATCGTCAATGTTCCCAAGCGCGGCCTCGGCGAAGCGACCATCCGGTTGATCCACGACACCGCGCGCGGGCTGCGCATTCCGATGCTGGAAGCCGCCGCCAAGCTCGCCGAAAGCGACGAGTTGAAGCCGAAGCCGCGCGCCAGCCTGCGCGAGGTTTCCGCCAATTTCACGCGCTGGCAAAGTGCACTCGAAACCATGTCCCACACCGAACTCGCCGAGACCATTCTCGAGGAGAGCGGCTATACCGAGATGTGGAAGAACGACCGCTCGGCCGAGGCGCCGGGCCGACTCGACAATCTGAAGGAACTGATCCGCTCCATGGAGGACTACGAGTCGCTGCGCTCGTTCCTCGAACATGTCGCGCTGGTCATGGATGCCGAGCAGCAGGAAGAGATGGACGCCGTTTCCATCATGACGCTGCATTCGGCCAAGGGGCTGGAATTCGACACGGTGTTCCTGCCCGGCTGGGAGGAAGGGCTTTTCCCGCACCAGAGGGCGCTCGACGAGGGCGGACGGTCGGGTCTCGAAGAGGAACGCCGCCTCGCCTATGTCGGCCTGACGCGGGCGAAGAAGAACCTCCATCTGTGGTTCACCTCGAACCGGCGCATCCACGGCCTGTGGCAGTCGACGATACCGTCGCGGTTCCTCGACGAACTGCCCGAAGCGCATGTCGAGGTCGCCGAAAGCGGCAACAGCAATTATGGCGGGTACGGCGTGAGCCATGGCGGCGGGTTTGCCGGGCGGCAAAACCCATACGGCGCGTCACGCTTCGACGATCAGGGATCGTTCTCGAACACCTACGCGACGCCCGGCTGGCAGCGCGCGCAAAAGAACAAGACCGAGGCGACCGATCGCAACTGGGGCTCGCGCTCAGGCCATCAGGTCGAGCGGATCGGCTATGGCGAACCGGATTCGGGCTTCGGTGCGGGGCGCGGCTCCATCAAGGGTCGCACCATCGAGGGTGAACTGGTCGCCAAGTCCGTTGCCGAGACGCCCTCGGTGTTCACGGTCGGGGACCGGGTGTTCCACCAGAAATTCGGCAATGGCAACATCGCCGCGATCGAAGGCAACAAGCTGACCATCGACTTCGACAAGGCCGGACAGAAGCGCGTGCTGGATGGGTTCGTCACGGCAGCGTGATTGCGCCCCTCGGTTGCATTTGATAATTTTAATACAGTTTTAAGTTGCAGGTGCGATCGTTCACCTGCACGGCAATCACGCCTTGCACATTCCGCTTCCGGGCGGTTCGACTCCGGGACCCCTTCCGTCTCACCACCCCCGCGGCGGAAGGGGTTTCGGGTTCTCCCGGGCAGATCGTCCGAGGTCCCATGCGTCTTGCCGTCCTGTCTCCGCTGCTGCTCCTGCCCAGCATCGCAATGGCTTCCGAGGCGGATGACCCCTCGCCCGTCCACGCCGAGATTTCGGTCTCGCGGCACTACACCGACAACGTGCTGGACGAGCCGTTGGCGGTCTCCGACTGGTACACGCTGATGCGCGGGTCGGTCGCCGGCGACATCGACCATGGGCTCGGAGAAACACGGATCACGCTCGGCGGCGAATTGCGCCGGCACGACCGCTTCACCATCGAAAATGATGCCGCCGGCGGCATCGAGACGCAGACGACGCTGCGCCCGTCGGAAGACCTCGAACTGCGCGGCACGCTTTTTCTGCGACACATCCGCGAAGGCGACGCGCTGGTCATCGAGGACCTCGCGATCGGGACGCAGACGGCGAAGACGATCCGCGGCGCCGGCGCGGTGGTGGGGCTTCGCCTGACGCCGGCACTGGTCTCGACGACGGAAGTGAAGGGATTTCGCGAACGCGCGCGCGATACGTTCTTCGAAGACGATGTCCTGCCGGCCTTGCGACTGGAGCCGGATCGCGACCGCATCTTTGCCAGTCAGGCGCTGACGCATACGGACGGCCCGGTCCAGAGGGCCGTCCGGGCGACCGCGGAGCGGACGACTTTCTCCGGGAGTTTAGCGGAGGCGATTAACCTCGACCGGTTGCAGCTTCGCGGCGAGATCGGCTGGCGAAGCGAGGATGGATATGCGTTCGCGCTTGCCGCGGGCGGCGAATGGCTGCGCGCCTCCTTCGACCTGATCGACGTCGTGCGCCCGTCGATCGAGGCGACCGCGATCGCGCCCATCGCCGGGCTGGAACTGCGCGGCACGTTGCGAACGGGTTTCGACAGCGACGACACGGACGACCTTCTGGCGTCCTGGGTGCGGCGCGCCGAAGCGCAACTTGCATGGCCGCTTGCCGAACATTTCGCTCTGTCGACTGGCATATTCGTCGAGGCCCGCGACAATCTCGTTCTCGGCTACAGTGAGAATCGCCGTGGCATCTATGGCGAATTGGGCTGGCACGCTTCCGAAAAAGTGACGCTGGTCCTGCGCCTCGACTATGGCGAGATGCGCCCGCCGGACATCGACTTCGCCAAAGACCGGTTTGACGCGTCGGTGGCGGTGCGAACCCGCCTCTAAGGTGTGTTGATACTCAGGCCTGAGCGGCCTGCAAATGACGGGTTTCAGCGCTTCCGATGCTCATGTACCCAAACGTACACTCCGCTCCGGTTCTCGAAACCCATCATTTTCGGCACGCACAGTCCTGAATCTCAACACACCCTAGGACGTGCGAAAACGGGCGACCGGAGCCGCCCGTTTCCTCAAGCGATGTTCGCCTTAGCGGCGGCCCTTGCGGACGGAGTACTTGCTGGAATTTCCGCCGAGGATGCCGAGCGTACCGCCCAGGATGCCGTTGCCATTGCCGATGCCGTTGCCGGTCTGGTTGCCGCTCAGGATGCCCGAGAGGACATTACCCGAAGCGATCGGCGAGTTGTTGAGCACCGACGTTCCGTTGAGCAGGTTGACGTTGCCGGTGCGCACCGAAGGCGAGACGTTGATGAGCCCGCTCGAATAATTGTGCGAGTTCTTGCCGCCGCCCCAGCCGCCGGCCTGGGCCGACATACCGGAAAGAGCAAGGGCTGCTGCTGCGGTCGTCACGATGATGAAGGTCTTCATGTGGTCTTCTCCTCTCTTGATCGCGCCGGTTAGGTTCGTTTCCGGAGATGAGGAGGCCACAGCAATGCAGGATATGCAATCTGGAATTGCAATATTTCATTAACACAACCAATAAACGGCCGGTTAACCTTTCGCCTTGATCTTAACAGGCAGCATTTGAATCAATCTTTATCGGTTCGATACTTGGCCACGAACTGTTCGATCAAAAGCTGCTGCATATCCGGCAACGCTTCGGCCAGTTTTTCATGCGGCCAATCCCACCAGGCCATCTCGACCAGCGCCGCGGCAACATCCGCCGGAAAGCGCTGGCGCAGCACGCGCGCCGGCGCGCCGGCGACGACCGCATAGGCCGGCACGTCGCGGGTGACGACGGCATTGGCGCCGACGACCGCGCCGTCGCCGATGGAAATGCCGGGCATGATGACTGCGCCATGGCCAATCCACACATCATTGCCGATGGTGACGCGCGCGGCCTGCCGGTGCGACCGGTAGCCGGCATCCACGCCGTGGAAACGGAAATATTCGTTCGGCCGGTAGGTGATCTTGTGCGTGGTGACGCGCTCCATCGGATGTTCGAGCGCGTTGACGCGGACATTCGCCGCAATCGAGCAGAACCTGCCGATGGTCGTGTAGATCGCCTCGCCATGGCGCTCGAAATAGGAGAAGTCGCCGACTTCAACGTCGCGCAACAGGACGCGCGGGCCGACCGAAACGAAGCGCCCGAGACGGCAGCCCTTGAGCTCGGCCGTCGTGTGGATCTTCGGTTCGGAATCGTGCGGCAGGAAGGCGGTCATCGCAAAAGCGTGTACGTGGCCCGCCGGACGGCGGCAAGATGACATCTTTCGGCGCCCCCGCCGCGGCGCTATATCTGGTTCATGACCCTGAACCGGATCACGACACCGCTTCTGCTTGCCGCCGGCGCACTCGCGCTCTCGGCAGCGACCGGGCTCGCCTTCGCCGGCTGGCTCGACAGCGGCGCGCGCATCTTCATGGCGATGGCCGAAACCGGCCTCGCCTGGTGCTTCTGATCCTGCAAACCCTGACCTGACCGGACGACAGCCGACATGCGGACCCTTCTCGTTGCAAGCGTAATCTTCGTGGCTGCCGCATTCGGCGCATGGGTATTCACGCTCTACACGGACCGCACGGTCGCGCGCTCCTTCGGCGAGCCGTTCACGCTCGTGGACCAGCGCGGCGAGGAGATCACCGAGCAGGCGTTCCGCGGCCAGCCTTCGGCGGTGTTCTTCGGTTTCACCCACTGCCCCGAAATCTGCCCGACGACGCTTTACGAGATGGATGGCTGGCTCGATCAGCTCGGCACGGAAGGCGACGACATTCGCGCCTATTTCGTCTCCGTCGACCCCGAGCGGGACACGCCGGAAATCCTCGACACCTATGTCGGCAACGTCTCCGACCGCATCACCGGCATCACCGGCGAGCCGGCGAAGATCGAGGCGATGGCCAAGTCCTTCGGCATCTTCATGCGCAAGGTGGAGCTGGAAGGCGGCGACTACACGATGGACCACACGGCATCGATCCTGCTGCTCGACAGTTCAGGTGACTTCATGGGCACCATCGCCTATGGGGAGAATCCCGAAAACGCCGTCGCCAAGCTGAAGCGCCTGGCCGCGAGCTGACACCACCAGAGGACGACGCGGTGCCCCAGACACGTCTTTACTTCAGCGCCGCGAAAAAGGACGCCGAGGCCGTTTATCGGCAGCTCGAAACGATGCTCGAAGATGACGGCTTCCCGATCTCGATCTTCGATCTCGACGAGGGTGCCGGTATCGACGAAGTGTCGGTCTATGCCGAGGACGAGCCGGAAGGGCTGGAAGCGCGCATCGCGGACGTCCTGAAAGCCCACGCGCCTGGCGCGACGCTCGAACGCGAGAACCTCGACGATATCGACTGGGTGACGAAGTCGCTCGAAGGTCTGAAGCCGGTCCGGGTCGGACGGTTTCTCGTCCACGGCGCGCATGACCGCGACCAGCGCCGGATTGGCGATCTTGCCATCGAGATCGAGGCGGGCCTCGCCTTCGGCACCGGGCATCACGGGACCACGGCCGGGTGCCTGGAACTGATCATGGACGTGACCCGCCGCGAGCGCCCGCGCACGGCGCTAGACCTTGGAACGGGAAGCGCGGTGCTCGCGATCGCGCTGGCGAAGCTCAACCGTATTCCGGTGCTGGCGACCGACATCGACCCGGTCGCCGTCGACGTCGCACGGCAGAACGTGAGGCTCAACCACGCCCATGCCTATGTCGACACGGTGACGGCAGCGGGCTTCCACCACCATGTCTTCGCGAAATGGAGGCCTTTCGACCTGATCGTCGCGAACATCCTTGCGCGGCCGCTGATGACGCTCGCGCCGGAGATGGCGCGCAACGTTTCGCCGGATGGTTCGCTGATCCTGTCGGGCATTCTGGAGCGCCAGCGCGAGGCGGTGATCGCGGCCTATGTCGGCCAGTCGTTCCGCCATGTCCGCACCATTCGCCGCGAAGGCTGGGTGGCGCTGCATCTGAAGCGCTGACATAAGAAAAAGGCGGCTCGCCCCCGGACCGCCCTTCCCCCGATGTCGCCCCTGGGGCGAAAATCTCCGCGCTTAGTAGAGGTAGGAACCGCCTGCGCTCTTCTTCAGTTCGTCACGGGTGTAGCCGTGCGAACGCAGCGTCTCGTCGTCCAGCATGAGGAGCGCGCTGTTCACATAACGGGTCGCCTGCTTCGAACGCGCTTCGACGAGGGCGTCCATTGCGCCGCGGAAGAAACCGCGCTTTGCTGCATTTGCCATTTCGTCTTCTCCTTGATCTGATTGGAAGAATGTGTCCTCCACAATCAAGAAGGTAAGGAGTGCTGACCTTTTTCACCAGTGCCGATGCTGCATGGCTTCCATGCCGTTTTGCATATGCGAATTGATAATGTTGCATTGCATCAATTCGGCATGTCTTCGATCAGGGTTTCGCGGCTCCGTAGGGCGCGCTATGGATCGCCGAAACCAGCGATGCGAGTAGCTCATGTTCCAGACATTCGAAAGCCATGCCGATCCCGCCCACGGCAAGGAGCGCGTGCCGCTCTTGCGCGCCGAACTGGCGTCTCGCGGGGTTGACGGCTTTCTCGTGCCGCGCGCAGACGAGCATCAGGGTGAGTATGTCGCCGCGCGCTCCGACCGGCTGAAATGGCTGACGGGCTTCACGGGTTCGGCCGGCGCGGCGATCGTCTTGAGCGAGAGCGCAGCGATCTTCGTCGATGGACGCTACACGCTGCAGGTGCGCGACCAGACCGACGCCGGCATCTTTAGCTACGAAAGCCTCGTCGAAATGCCGCCGGCGAAATGGATCGAAAACAATGTGAAGGCAGGAACGCGGCTCGGTTTCGACCCGTGGCTTCACACGGTCGCCGAGACAAAAGCCCTGCGGAAAGCTTGTGAGAAGGCGGGCGGCGAGCTCGTTGCGCTGGACGGCAATCCCATCGACGCGATCTGGGCCGACCAGCCGGGTGCGCCCGTCGGCGAGGTCGCGATCCAGCCGGTCGGCTTTGCCGGCGAACTCGCCAAGGACAAGATCGTGCGCATCGGCAAGGCCGTTCGCGACGGCGGCGCGACGCATACGGTGGTGACCGACCCGTCGTCGATCGCCTGGCTGTTCAACATCCGTGGCGCCGATGTCGAGCACACGCCGCTGGCGCTCGCCTTCGCAGTCGTGCCCGCGGAAGGCCGCCCGTCGCTCTTCATCGACCCGGCCAAGCTCGGCATCGAGGCGAAGGCCTACCTGACGCAGCTTGCCGAACTGCACGCGCCGGCTGCGCTGGAGCCAGCGCTGCGCACGCTGGCGGCAGACGGAGCGACGTTCGGCCTCGATCCACAGCTTGCGGCCGAATGGCTGCGCGTGACGATCGAGGATGCGGGCGGGGCGACGAGCGACCTGCCCGACCCGGCCCGCTTGCCCCGCGCCTGCAAGAACGAGGCAGAACTGAACGGCTCGCGCGCCGCGCACAAGCGCGACGGCGTCGCAATGGCCCGGTTCCTCGCCTGGCTCGACGCGCAGCAGCCGGGCACGCTGGACGAGATCACGGTCGCAAGCCGCCTGGAATCCGCCCGCGCGAAAGCGGGTGAGGACGTGCAGATGCCGCTGCGCGACATCTCCTTCGACACGATCTCGGGCTCCGGCCCCAACGGCGCCATCATCCATTACCGCGTGACGACGAAGACGAACCGCAAGCTTGCAACCGGCGAACTCTACCTTGTCGATTCCGGCGGACAGTATCAGGACGGGACGACCGACATCACGCGAACCGTTGCCATCGGCACGCCGACCGAGGCCATGCGCTGGCACTATACGCTGGTGCTGAAAGGGCTGATCGCGGTCTCGACGCTGCGCTTTCCGGCCGGCACGCGCGGGCAGGACGTCGATCCCTTCGCGCGCCGCGCGCTGTGGCAGGCCGGGCTCGACTTCGCCCACGGCACCGGCCACGGCGTCGGCTCTTTCCTTGCCGTACACGAAGGCCCGCAACGCATCGCGCGGACGGGCACGCAGGCGCTGTTGCCAGGCATGATCCTGTCGAACGAACCGGGCTACTACCGTCCCGGCGAATACGGCATCCGTCTGGAGAACCTGATCGTGGTGGAAGATGCGGCGCAGATCGCGGGCGGCGAAATCGCCGTGCACGGCTTCGAGACGCTGACGCTGGCCCCGTTCGACCGGCGGCTCATCGACGTCACGCTTATGGAAAAGGCCGAGATCGACTGGCTCGACGCCTACCATGCGCGGGTGGCGAGCGAGCTTTCCGACCAGTTGGAAGACGACGTCAAAGCCTGGCTGGCAGCCGCTACTGCGCCGCTGTCACAGTAGATTGCGGCCGGCGATCAGCACGGCGGCGCCGACGACGAACATCGTCATCAGCCCGCTGCGCCAGCCGACGATGGCAGCGATGATCATGGCCGCGATCTCCGCCGGTCCGCCGTGATAGGCGGCGGGCGCGACGAGTGTCGTGAGCACGGCCGCAGGCACGGCATTGAGGCTGGCCTCGACGCGCGGATGGATACGGTCGAAACGTGACAGGACGAGATGTCCGCCGATGCGCGACAGATAGGTCAGCACCGCGCTTGCGAGGATGATCCAGGCGGTGGTCGTCATGCCGCATCCTCGCCATTGCCGTTTCCATTGACCGGCATGAAGGCGGCGAGCGCCATGCCGGCGATCGCGCCGACCGTGACGTGCCAAGGCGAGCCGATCGTCTCATAGGCGACGATGGAGGCGACCGCGCTGGTCAACACGATCGGCAGCCATAGCGGGCGCAGCCGGAACGACATGACGAGGCCGAGGAAGTAGATCGGCAGCAGGAAGTCGAGCCCGAGCGCATAGGTGTTCGGAATGAGACTGCCGAAACTCGCGCCGATCCACGCCTCGGCGACCCAAAAAATATAGATCGGCGTCGCCATGCCCATGAACCAGGCGAAGGTGACGTGCTCGCCATTTTCCGCCTTTCGCTCGGCCTCGGCATATTGCGGGTCGACGAGGAAGAAGAAGCCGAAGGCGCGCTGCGCTGGCGCCCAGTGCGGCACGCGCCGACCGACGGCGGCCGAATAGAGCACGTGGCGGAAATTGACCGCGAAGATCGAAAGCGCGATCAGCCACGGCGCGACCTTCTGCCCGAAAAGGTCCAGCCCCACCATCTGGCTCGCCCCGGCATAGACCGCTGCGCTCATCAACACCGCCTCGCCGACGGTAAAGCCGTTGTCGACAGCCAGCGCGCCGAATAGCAGCCCGAAGGGCGCCGACGACAGCACGACAGGCGGGCTCTTGCGCATGCCGCGCGCGAATTCTTGGGAGAAGGACATGGCGTCGTCTTAGGTCAGCATTGTTGCCCTGTCACATGAAAAGGCTTGAACCATGGGGGTTGGGTCGTAGGGCCATGGGGTGGTGGAGTTTTATTGCGGCGTTGCTTTGCAACGAGTCCTGGTTGGGACCCCCACCCCTTACCCCTCCCCACAAGGAGGAGGGGGGCATCCACGCCGCAAATGCTTTTCAGCTTGGAGCTTCGTTGAAAGGAACAACGCGGCGCTGACGGCCTCCCTCCCCCTTGTGGGGAGGGATAAAGGGTGGGGGTCACTTCAGAAAAGACCGGTTGCGCAGCAACTCCGCCTCTACCGGACCCGCGCGAACCACTCATCCTCGTCGATCACCTCGATACCCAAATCCGTCGCCTGCTTCAGCTTCGAACCCGCGCCCGGACCGGCGACGACGAGGTCAGTCTTCTTCGACACCGATCCCGCCACCTTGGCACCCAGACGCTCGGCCATGGCCTTGGCCTCGTCGCGCGACATCTTTTCGAGTGAGCCGGTGAAGACGACCGTCTTGCCCGTCACCGGCGAGGACACCGCCTGCGGAGCCTCCTCATCGAGCGGCGTCACCTCGGCCCGAAGCGCGTCGACCGCCTCGCGATTGTGCCTTTCCGCAAAGAACTCGACCAAGGCTTCCGCGACGACCGAACCGATACCGTTGACGCCAACGATCTCCTGCCATTCGGCGTTGCCGGGATCGCCCTTGCCTTCGGGCATCTTCGCCGCTTGCGCTGCCGCGCGCAGCGCGTCGAAGTTGAGGAAATGACGCGCGAGGCGCTTGGCGTTGGTCTCGCCGATATGGCGGATGCCGAGGCCGAAGAGGAAGCGCGAATGTTCGACGCGGCGGCGCTCGTCGATGGCGGCGTAGAGCTTCTTGACCGAAACCGTGCCGAAGCCATCGACATTTTCGAGCTTGGCGAGCGAATCTGCCTGCCGGGCCTTGAGCGTGAAGATTTCGGCCGGCGTCCTGATCTGGAATGCGGGGTCGGGGTGGTTGTAGAAGAACTCGATCTGCTTTTCGCCGAGCCCCTCGATGTCGAGCGCGTTGCGCGAGACGAAATGGCGGATGCGCTCGACCGCCTGAGCGGGACAGACGAGGCCGCCGGTGCAGCGGCGCACCGCCTCCCCTTCCTCGCGCACGGCATGGCTGCCGCAGGCGGGGCAGCGATCCGGGAAAACGTAGGGTTTCGCGCCGGCCGGGCGCTTTTCGGGCAGGATATCGAGGATCTGCGGGATGACGTCACCGGCGCGCTGGACGATGACCGTGTCGCCGACGCGGATGTCGCGGCCTTCGCGGATCGGCTGGCCATTATTGCCGATGCCTTTGATGTAATCTTCATTATGCAGCGTCGCATTGGTGACGACGACGCCGCCGACCGTGACCGGCTCGAGCCGCGCGACCGGCGTCAGCGCGCCGGTGCGGCCGACCTGGATGTCGATGGCCTCGAGCCGCGTCATCGCCTTTTCGGCCGGAAACTTGTGCGCGGTCGCCCAGCGCGGGCTGCGCGAGCGGAAGCCGAGGCGTTCCTGTAGCGCCAGGTCGTCGACCTTGTAGACGACGCCGTCGATGTCGTAGGGCAGGTCCGCGCGATTGGTCTCGATGGAGCGATAATGCGCGATCATCTCGTCCAGCGTCGTACAGCGCTGCATCAACGGATTGACCGGGAAGCCCCATGTGCCGAGCCGCGCGACGGCGTCGAACTGGGTGGCGGCGAGGTCTTCCGACGTCTCTCCCCAGGCATAGGCGAAGAAGCGCAAGGGCCGCGTCTTGGTGACGTTCGGGTCGATCTGGCGGAGCGAACCGGCAGCTGCGTTGCGCGGATTGGCGAAGACGCGGCCGCTTTCGGCCATGCGCGCGTTGAGCGCCATGAAATCCTCGCGCGCCATGTAGACCTCGCCGCGCACCTCAAGAACCTCCGGTGCATCCTTGATCCGATTCGGGATTTCCGAAATCGTCTGGATGTTGGCGGTGACGTTTTCACCGGTCGTGCCGTCGCCGCGCGTCGCGGCCGTGACGAGCTTGCCGTGCTCATAGCGCAGCGACATGGATAGGCCGTCGATCTTCGGCTCCGCGGTGAAAGCGAGTTCGTCGTCGGGTTTCAGCGACAGGAAGCGACGGACGGACTGCACGAAATCGATGACGTCGTCGTCGGAGAAGACGTTGTCGAGCGACAGCATCGGCCTAGAGTGGCGCACCGGCGTGAAGGCGCCGGCAGGTTCCGCGCCGACATTCAGCGACGGCGAATCCGCGCGCACGAGTTCGGGGAATCGCGCCTCGATGGCGGCGTTGCGCTGGCGCAGCGCGTCATACTCCGCGTCCGAAATCTCCGGCGCGTCCTTGCCGTGGTAGAGGGCGTCGTGACGGGCAATCTCGGCGGCGAGTTGCGTCAGCTCGTCCGACGCCTCGTCGGGTGTCAGATCATCGACGGTTTTCGGGGACTTCGCCATTGCAAGGATTCCGGTGGTCGCTTGGCGCGAACATAGCGGGATCGGCGGGCGGCTCAAGCCGCCAAACGTCAGGAGACGAGTGGCGTTTCGGAAAGCAGGCGCTTGGCGGCCGCGCGGGCTTCGTCGGTGATGGTCGCGCCGGCGAGCATGCGGGCGATTTCTTCCTGCCGCGCGCCGTGGTCCATGGCGGCGACGCGGGTCGCGACGCCTTCGGCGTTGCCGGACTTCGAGATGAGATAGTGCGTTGAGGCGCGGGCGGCGACCTGCGGCGCGTGGGTGACGGACAGCACCTGCACGCGCTGCGACAGACGCGCGAGCCGCGCGCCGATGGCATCCGCCACCGCGCCGCCCACGCCGGTGTCGATTTCATCGAAGACGAGGGTCGGGGCGGAGCCGCGATCGGCGAGCGCCACCTTCAGCGCCAAAAGGAAGCGGGAGAGTTCGCCGCCTGACGCGACCTTCATGATCGGACCGGCGCGGGTGCCAGGATTGGTGCGGACCCAGAATTCGACCTGGTCGATGCCCTGCTCGCGGCGATCTTCGGGATCGGCCTTGATCTCGACGATGAACTCGGCACGTTCGAGCTTCAGCGCCGGCAGTTCCTGCATCACCGCGCGAGCGAGATGATCGGCCGTGCCGGCGCGCAATTCGGAAAGATGCAGCGCCTTCTGGTCGTAGGCGTCGCGGGCCTCGCGCGCCTCCTTTTCCAGCGCCTGCAAGCGTTCCTCGCCCGCATCGAGGTCGGCGAGGTCGGCGAGCATCGTATCGCGCAGTTCGGCGAGGTCGTCGACGCTGACGGAGTGCTTGCGGGCGAGCGCGCGCAGCGCGAAGAGGCGTTCCTCGGCGCGTTCGAGCACCAGCGGGTCGAACTCGATGGCGCGCAGGGCCTCGTCGACGGCGGTTTGCGCGGCGTCGAGCGATATCAGCGCCTCGTCGAGCGGCTGAACGATCGGATCGATGACCGTTGGCGCTTCCTCGGCCTTTCGCTGGAGGCGGCGCAGGAGGCTTGCCAGTTGCGGCACGGCGGAGCCCTGCCCCGACAAAACGTCGAGCGCGTCGTTGATCTCGGTCGCGATCTTTTCGGAGCGCATCATGTCGGCGCGCTGCTCGGCGAGCTGCGTTTCCTCGCCGGGCTGCGGGTCGAGCTTGCCGAGTTCGTCGACCGAGGCGCGCAGATAGTCGGCCTCGCGGGCGGCGACCTCGACCTTGGCGCGGTGACGGGCGAGGAGGTTTTCGGTCTCGCGCCAGTGCCTGTGGGCGCGCGCGACGGAGAGCGCCTCGCCGACATGGCCGCCGAAGGCATCGAGCAGGTCGCGGTGGGCGGAAACGTCGACCAGCGCGCGGTCGTCGTGCTGGCCGTGGATTTCGACCAGCGCGCGACCGACTTCGCGCAGGAGCGTGACCGAGGCCGGCTGGTCGTTGATGAAGACACGGCTGCGCCCATCGCCGGTCTGGATGCGGCGCAGGATGATGTCACCCTCGTCCTCGACGCCGTTGTCACGCAGGAGATCCCGCGCCGAATGGCCGGCCGGCACGTCGAACACGGCCGTGACGTTGCCCTGCGCTGCGCCATGGCGTACCAGCGAGGCATCGCCGCGCGCGCCGAGCGCCAGCGAAAGCGAATCGAGGAGGATGGATTTGCCCGCGCCGGTCTCGCCCGTCAGGACGGAGAGGCCGGTGCGGAAGTCGATGTCGAGCCGCTCGATCAGAACGATATCGCGGATCGACAGATGGGCGAGCATTCAGGCGTTGCCGTCAGCTTCCGAGGATGGCCGCACTGGCGCGCGAAATCCACGAGCCGGCATTCTCGCGCGGCTCGAGGCCGCCCGACTGCAGGAGCGCGTAGGAATCCGCATACCACTGGCTGTCCGGATAGTTGTGGCCGAGAACGGCCGCGGCCGTCTGCGCCTCGGAGGCGAGGCCCATCGCGTAGTAAGCCTCGGTCAGGCGCGCGAGCGCTTCCTCGGAGTGACGGGTGTTGCCGTAGGTCTCGACGACGGTCCGAAAGCGCTTGACGGCGGCGACGTATTCGCGGCGCTCGAGATAGTAGCGGCCGACCTGCATCTCCTTGCCGGCAAGCTGGTCGCGGGCATAGCGGATCTTGGCGTTGGCATCCTCGACATATTCGGATTCGGGCCAGCGCTGGACGACCGCTTCCATCGCCTCGACGGTGCGGCGGGCATCGCTCTGGTCCTGCGTGACGTCCTTGATCTGGCGCCAGTAGGACAGGCCGACAATGTACTGCGCGTATGCCGCTTCCGGATCGCTCGGGTAGAGCTGGACGTAGCGCTGCGCGGCGTTGATGGCGTCCTGGTAGTTGCCCTGGCGATACTGGGTGAATGCACCCATGACCATCGAGCGGCGGGCATATTCGGAATAGGGATGCTGGCGGTCGACCGCCTCGAACTTCCTGGAAGCCTCGGTCAGCCGGCCCGCTTCGAGATTGGCGAGGCCCTGATTGTAGAGCGCATCGGGAGCCTCGACGCTCTCGACATAGCTGGCGAGGTTCATGTCGTCATCGGTGGACGCACAGGCCGAAAGCACCAGAGGCAGCGCGATCACCGGCGCCAGAAGAGCCAGTGATGTGGCGCGCCGTGTCGGGCGCTGCGAGCGTTCAATCGTAACGATGGGCATTGCCCCTCCGGCAGAAATCTTCATGGCAACAGGCCAGTCTTAGAGCATAACGCCCCGCTGGCAGCAACGCTATGCGGAGGCATTCGCGCAATTTTGTGGCAGGCTTGCCGCAATCCACAACGATGCGTCAGAGCCGCTCAAAGGCGTCCGGGCGCGCCAGAAGCGCAGCGAGCGCGGCAGCGTTCAGCTTGTGCCCGCCCCGGAACGAGCGATAGCAGCCGATGATGGCGACGCCGCCGATGGCGAGATCGCCGACGGCGTCGAGCGCCTTGTGGCGCACGAACTCATCGACAAAGCGCAGCCCGCCCGGATTGACGACGATGTCATCCTCGCCGATCACGACGGAGTTTTCCAGCGAGGAGCCGAGCGCGAGACCGGCGGCCCAGAGGCGTTCGACATCGCGCATGAAGCCGAAGGTGCGCGCCGGCGCGATCTCGCTGGCATAGGTTTCGGGTTCGAGATCGAATGCGATCTGCTGACGGCCGATGGCCGGCGATGGAAAGTCGATCTCGATCTCGAACCGCTGCCGTTCATACGGCACGAACTCGGCCCAGGCTGCGCCGTTCTCGACGCGGACCGGCGCAACGACGCGGATCGCTCCGACCGGCTGGTCCTGCTCGACGGTGCTGGCCGACTTGAACGCCATGACGAACTCGACCGCGCTGCCATCGAGGATCGGAACCTCGGTGCCGGAAATCGCGATCTCGACATTGTCGATACCCAACCCCGCGAGCGCGCTCATCAGATGCTCGACGGTCGAGACGTGGAAGCCGGCCGGGTCGCCGATCAGCGTGGAAAGGTCGGTCGAGGCAACCGTTTCCGGCCGAACCCGGATACGCCCCTCCCCCGACGAGTCGACGAAACATATGCCCGTCCCGGCTGCCGCCGGGCGCAGGTCGAGCCGCGCAGGCTTGCCGGAATGAACGCCGATGCCCTCGATCGCAAGGTCGCGGGCAAGCGTCGTCTGTCTTCGAAGGTTCATGTCACCATCCGCAATTTTGCGGCGGACCATAGCCGGATCGCCGGCGCGGACAAGGTGGCTGATGCGAAAGCGGGCCCGCAAGGGGCCCGCTCGAAGCTTTTCCGGATCGGACGATCAGTTCGCCTGACGGCGCAGGAAGGCCGGGATTTCGAGCTGGTCGTCTTCCTGGGCCTGGCGCGGCTGGACGGCAAGACGGCCGTGATCGTCGAGCTGGCCGCGGCGCGGCGCATACTGCTGTGCCTCCGGGCTCGGGGCGCGGCGCTGCTCAGGCTGCGGTGCAACCGGCTGGCGCAGCTTCGGCTCGCGCGGCTGGGCCGGCTGCAGACGTGCCGGCTCTTCCTCGCGGCGCGCCAGACCGTTGGTCAGGCGCTTCAGGAGACCCATCGGACCGCGATCCTCATGGGCAGCTTCCGGCGCGCGGGTCAGTTCGGCCTGCACGATCGGCGGGAAGTCCTCGACGCGCGGCATGCGCGGCTGGACGGGCGCCTGCGCGACCGGCTGCTGCGCGGGCTGCGGTGCGATCTGCTGGACGGGAGCCGGGGCCATCTGCTGGACCGGAGCCTCGACCTGGCGAACCGGCTCGGCGAAGAGGCGGCTTTGCGGACGGAACTCCTCCTGCGGCGCGGCAGGGCGGAGCTGGGCGGCTTCGGCATCGGCCTGGCGGATCGCCTCGGCGACCGGATCGACCGGCGCAACGGCCTGCATGGGCTGCTGTTCCACGGCACGCGGGGCGGCCGGGCGCAATTCGGCGGCAGGGGCTGCCTGCGGCTGCGGTGCACGCTCGACGGGCTTTGCCATCGGACGGTTCATGATCGGCGGGGCCGAGATGTCGGCGGACGCTTTGTCGATGCCGGTCGCCACGACCGACACGCGGATGACGCCTTCCAGTTCCTCGTCGAAGGTCGCGCCGAGGATGATGTTGGCGTCCGAATCGACTTCCTCGCGGATGCGGGTCGCCGCTTCGTCGACTTCGAAGAGGGTCAGGTCACGGCCGCCGGTGATCGAGATCAGGAGGCCCTTGGCGCCCTTCATCGACGTCTCGTCGAGGAGCGGGTTGGCGATCGCAGCTTCAGCGGCGGCCTGCGCGCGGCCTTCGCCCGAAGCTTCGCCGGTGCCCATCATCGCCTTGCCCATCTCGCGCATGACCGAACGGACGTCGGCGAAGTCGAGATTGATGAGGCCTTCCTTGACCATCAGGTCGGTGATGCAGGCAACGCCCGAATAGAGCACCTGGTCGGCCATCGCGAAGGCGTCGGCGAAGGTGGTCTTGTCATTGGCGATCCGGAACAGGTTCTGGTTCGGAATGACGATCAGCGTGTCGACGCACTTCTGCAGCTCTTCGATACCGAGATCGGCCGTGCGCATGCGGCGCTGGCCCTCGAAATGGAACGGCTTGGTCACGACGCCGACGGTCAGGATGCCCTTTTCGCGCGCTGCGCGGGCGACGACCGGTGCCGCACCCGTACCCGTGCCGCCGCCCATGCCTGCGGTTACGAAGCACATGTGGGTGTTCGACAGATGGTCGAGGATTTCGTCGATGCACTCCTCGGCGGCCGCGCGGCCGACTTCAGGCTGCGAACCGGCGCCGAGGCCCTCGGTCACGTTGGCGCCGAGCTGGATGAGGCGCTCGGCCTTGGTCATCGTCAGCGCCTGCGCATCGGTGTTCGCCACGACGAACTCGACGCCGCGCAGTCCGGCCGTGATCATGTTGTTGACCGCATTGCCACCGCCGCCGCCGACACCGAACACGGTGATTCGCGGCTTCAATTCGGTGATGTCCGGCTTTTGCAGATTGATTGTCATTTCCGTCGTCCTTTTTCGCCTGTCCTGCCGCGTCGCCGCTGCGGCCGCCGTGGGTCAAAACCCCGTCAAACTCAAAAACTATCCCGTAACCACTGGCTCACTCGTTGGAATCGCCCGCCCGTCCCGGTGGCCTGCCAGCGCAGTCCGCCACCCCGTTTTAGCTGGCTTTCCAGTTCCGAAACTTGCGGGTAGATCAAAAGGCCCGCAGAAGTTGAAAATGCCGGCCCCTTGGCCGCTTCCGGCAGACCGCTGACACCCAGCGGCCGCCCGAGCCGCACATTGCGGCCCAGAACCCGGCGCGCCGCCTCGGCCATGCCGGTCAACTGGCTCGCGCCGCCCGTCATCACGACCCTCTTGCCGACCACGTTGCCGTAGCCAGACTTGTTGAGACGGTCGCGGACGATCTCCAGCGTCTCCTCGACGCGGGCGCGAATGATTCGGTTCATCACGGAGCGGGACACCTGCAGCGGCACCTCGCCGTCCTCGCCCATCGGGTTGATGGTGACGATATCGCGGTCGTCGCCGCCCACAGTGAGCGCCGAGCCGTGCATGACCTTGAGACGTTCCGAGTGCGAGAGCCGCGTGGAAAGGCCCTTGGCAAGGTCCATGGTGACATGCGTTCCGCCGATCGGCATCGCATCGACATGGACCAGCTTGCCGTCGGAGAAGATCGCCAGCGTCGTCGTGCCGCCCCCCATGTCGATGCAGGCCGCGCCCATCTCCATCTCGTCCTCGACCAGCGAGGCGAGGCCCGAGGCGAAGGGGGTGGCGACGAAGCGCTCGACCGACAGATGCGAGCGGTTGATGCAAAGCTCGAGATTGCGCAGCGGCGCGGCATCGGCGGTCAGGACGTGCATGTCGACGCCGAGCGTGTCGCCGACCATGCCGCGCGGATCGCGCACGCCGCGCTCCGCATCGAGCGAGAAGCCGATCGGCATCGAATGGACGACCTCGCGCTCGGCGCGCTGCACCTGCTTGGCGCCGGCGGAAAGAACCCGGGTGATGTCGCTCTCGTCGGCCTCGTGACCGCCGAGATTGACGGTGGCGCTGAAGACGCGGCTTTTCAGACGGCCGGCGGATGTGTTGACGATCAGCGAATCGACGGTGAGGCCCGCCATGCGTTCAGCGGCATCGACGGCGAGCCGGATCGCCTGCTCGGCGCGGTCGAGATCGACGATGACGCCGGACTTGATGCCGAGCGACTTCTGGTGGCCGATGCCGAGAACGCGCGCCTGATGCGTGCGGCCGGGCAGCATGTCGCTCTGTTCGCGCGGCTGCAGCTTGGCGATGATGCAGCACACCTTGCTCGAACCGACGTCGAGAACGGTGACGATCCCGGACCGCTTGGCCTGCGTGGCCTTGCCCGAAGACAACCAGCTCATGTGCGCTTCTCCGGGACGTATTTCTTGCCGAGCCGCTCCTTGAGCATGGCCTGGCGCTGTTCCATCGCAGCTTCGGTGAGCTGGAGGACCATGCGGCCGGAAAGGCGCATGTCGACCACGCTCACGTCGCGCGAGAAGAGTTCCTGCTCGCGGTCGGCCGCGATGACGGCAGCGAGCGCAGTCTCGTAATCCGTTGCCGGCAGCTTGACGGTCGTGCCGTTGCGAAGGCGCAAATCCCAGCGCCGGTCGGCGACACGGATATAGGCGCGCGTCTTCGAGGCGAGCTCGGGATAGGCGGCCATCGTCTTCAAGAACGCCGCCGCATGATCCTCGGCGCCGCGGCCGACGATGACCGGGAGTTCGGCATGCTGGCTGCGCGCCAGAGGCGTGATGACGCGGCCGTCTTCCTCGATCACCCAGAGGCGGCTGCCCTGCTGCCAGACGGCGAACGGAACGCGCTCGACGAGCGTGACGGCGAGCGTTGCGGGATAGACCTTCTGAACGTCGACGCTTTCGACCCAGGGAAGCTGTGCGATCCGCCCGCGCGCCTCGGCGGCGCTGAAGCCGATCAGCGAGGTGAAGCCGTCGAGCCCGACCGACTGGAAGATGTCGATCTCGGACGTGAAGCGGTTGCCGACGATCTCGATGTCCTCGATGGCAAACCCGGTGCGTGCGGTGATCGACTGGACGACGCCGGGCATATGGCCACCGACGACGGTTCCGTAGACCACGGACGAGCCGATCAGGAGCGCGCTCGCCATCAATGCGGCGAAGCGCGGCGGCTCGACCTCGCCGGAAGTCCAGCGATGCAGATGGCGTGCGGGGCGGCGCAGAAGGCGTGGCAAAACGAACGCATCACGCGCCGACCATGTCGACCGTCCGGTTCGATTTCCTAGCGCAGACACGATGCGTCCTCCACCATCCAACTCAACAATTCCCCAAAGCGATGGCCGGCATGCTCGGCCAGTTCGGGCACAAGGGACGTCGGCGTCATGCCTGGCTGCGTGTTCACCTCCAGCCAGATGATCTCGCCATTTTCAGAATGGCGATCGTCGTAGCGGAAGTCAGATCGGGAGACGCCCCGGCAGCCGATTGCCTGATGTGCCTTGAGCGCGAGTGTCTGTATTTTTTGGTAAATATTCGGTGAAAGTTTTGCCGGGCATTCGTGTTTTGAGCCGCCGGCAGCGTATTTCGAATCGTAATCGTAGAAGGAATGGCCGACCGGGATAATCTCGGTCACGCCAAGCGCGACATCACCCATGACGGCGCAGGTCAATTCGCGCCCATGCACGAATCGCTCAACCATCACCGTGTCGCCGTAACGCCATTCGGACGAGCCGATGACCTGCGGCGGATGCGCCTGATCTTCCTGGACGATGACGACACCGAAGCTCGACCCCTCATTGACCGGCTTGACCACATAGGGCGGCTTCATCGGATGTTCGCGGCCGATCGAATGGCGGTTCATGACGCGGGATTCGGCGACCGGAATGCCCGCCGCCTTGGCAACGCGCTTGGCCTGCTCCTTGTTCATCGCAAGGGCAGACGCCAGCACGCCGGAATGGGTGTAGGGGATTTCGAGATATTCGAGGATGCCCTGAATGGTGCCGTCCTCGCCGAACGGGCCATGCAGCGCATTGAACGCGACGTCGGGCCGAAGATCGGCGAGCACGGAAGCGACATTGCGATCGACGTCGATGCGCGTGACGCGGTAGCCCTCGGCCTCCAGCGCATCGGCACACGGATTCCCGGAGGCAAGAGACACCGGCCGCTCGGAGGAAAATCCTCCCATCAAGACGGCAACGTGCTTTTGTACCATACCCGGAATTCCCCTCTTCCGTCGGATCGAATCTGTGCTGACCAAACCCCCGTGAATCCGCAATCGGCAGACACAAATCGCCTGCCGTCCCCTCACGCTTCATGCGTGGCCGACTCAAATCAGATAACGCCGCAAGACCAAGGAATCAGATCGCGGATTCCGTGGCAAGGGCTTCGGATTCAGGGAAGATTATTTTTTATGAACCGTTGTGATCGTGCATTCAGGAAACGGGCGCGGAACCGGCGAACGGCTCGACCTCGTGACCGGGTTTCGCGACGCCCAGACGCTTGATTTCCCATTCGAGCACGATGCCCGAATTCGCCGCGACGCGCGCGCGGACGGTCTCGCCGAGAAGTTCCAGATCATGCGCCGACGCATTGCCGGTGTTGATCATGAAATTGCAGTGGAGCGGCGACATCTGCGCGCCGCCGATCATCAACCCGCGACAGCCCGCCTTGTCGATCTCCTTCCAGGCAGAGCTGCCCTCGGGATTCTTGAAGGTCGAGCCGCCGGTCTTTTCCTTGACGGGCTGCACCGTCTCGCGGTGATGCTGGACCTCGTCCATCGCCTTCTGGATCGAAGCAGCGTCTTCGCGAAAGCCTTCGAGAAGCGCGCCGGTGAAGATCAGGTCGGGCGAAGCGGCCGAATGGCGATAGGCATAGCGCATGTCGGTATTGGACAGGACATGCCGGTTGCCCGCCCGGTCGATCGCATAGACGTCAACGACGCGCTCGCGCGTCTCGGTGCCGTTGGCACCGGCATTCATGCGCAGCGCGCCGCCGATGGCACCCGGAATGCCATGGTAGAAGGCGAAGCCGCCGATCCCCGCGTCGAGCGCTGCGGCCGCGACGCGCTTGTCCGGCGCGGCCGCGCCGGCGCGGATGCGCGTTTCGTCGAGCACCTCGACCTGGCCAAAGCCTTTCGCCGAGAGGCGGATGACGACACCGGGAATGCCGCCATCGCGCACGAGAAGGTTGGAGCCGATGCCGACGACGAGGACCGGTACGTCAGCGGGCAAGAGCTTCAGGACGGCGGCAAGGTCGTCCTCGTCGGCCGGCTGGAACAGGAGTTCGGCCGGTCCGCCGACGCGAAACCAGGTGATAGCCTCCATCGGTGCGTTCGCCGTCAGCCGGCCGCGTATGGCGGAAAGGTCGCCGAGCCGCGCGAGAAGCGCGTTGCCGTCGATCATGCGGCCGCCTCGAGCGAGCCGAGATCCTTCGGCAGGGCGTAGGCCCATTGCGTGATGTTGCCGGCGCCGAGGAAGACGACGAAATCGCCGGGCTGCACGAGCGACTGGATAGCCGGCGCGATCGCATCGGGCCCCTCCAGAAGGCGCGCATCGCGGTGGCCGCCGGCGCGGATCTGCGACACCAGCGTCTCGGCACTGACGCCCTCGATCGGCTCCTCGCCGGCCGCATATACCGGAGCGATGAAGACCGTGTCGGCATCGTTGAAGCAAGAGGCGAAATCGTCGAAGAGGTCTCGCAGGCGCGTGAAGCGGTGCGGCTGTGCGATCGCCACGATGCGGCCCTGGCAGGCCTCGCGCGCGGCGCGCAGCACGGCTTTGATCTCGACCGGGTGGTGGCCGTAATCATCGAAGATATGGGCGCCGTTCCATTCGCCCGTCAGCGTGAAGCGGCGCTTGACGCCGCCGAAGGCCGACAGGCCCTTGCGGATCGCATCGGCGCCGAGACCGAGTTCGTGTGCGACGGCGATGGCCGCGGTGGCGTTGGAAACGTTGTGACGGCCCGGCATCGGCAGGCGAAGGCCTTCGATCGTCAGCGTCGCGTCGCGCTTGCGGTTGCGGATCATCACATCGAAGATCGACGACGCGCCGTCCATGCGGTGATTGGAAAAGCGCACGTCGGCCTGCGGGTTCTCGCCATAGGTGATGACGCGGCGGTCCTCGATGCGGGCGACGAGCTGCTGCACTTCCGGGTGGTCGATGCACATCACGCCGAAGCCGTAGAAGGGCACGTTCTCGACGAACTGACGGAACGCCTCGCGCACCTTCTCGAACGAGCCGTAATGATCGAGATGTTCGGGATCGATATTGGTGACGACCGCGATCTCGGCCGGCAGCTTCAGGAAAGTGCCGTCGCTCTCGTCGGCCTCCACCACCATCCACTCGCCCTCGCCCATACGGGCGTTGGTTCCGTAGGCGTTGATGATGCCGCCATTGATGACGGTCGGGTCGAGCCCGCCGGCGTCGAGCAGCGTCGCGACCATCGAGGTCGTCGTCGTCTTGCCATGCGTGCCGCCGATGGCGACGGCCTGGCGAAAGCGCATCAGTTCGGCGAGCATTTCGGCCCGGCGCACGATCGGCAACAGCTTCTCACGTGCAGCGGCGAGTTCGGGATTGGATTTCTTGATCGCGGTCGAAACGACCACGACCTCGGCCTGGCCAAGATTTTCGGCCCGGTGGCCGACGAAGCACTCGATGCCCTTTTCGCGCAGGCGCTGGACGTTGGCGCTTTCCGACTGGTCGGAGCCCTGAACCTTGTAGCCCAGATTGTGCAGCACCTCTGCGATGCCGCTCATGCCGATGCCGCCGATGCCGATGAAATGCACCACGCCGATTGTCTGCGGCATTTTCATGGGGTGCCTCCTTCGCTGAATTGCGTGACTGTCTTGCCCGCGGCAATAGCCTCCGCGAGGTCGGCAAGCAATGTCGCCGCATTGGGTTTGCCGACAGAACGCGCCGACTGCGCCATTTTGGCGGCGCGGTCGGGGTCGTTCATGAAGCCTTCGACAAGTTCGGCGAGCCGTTCGGGCGAAAGCCCCGACTGCGGCTCGACCAGTGCGCCGCCGGCAGCGGCAAGCGCGGCGGCGTTGGCGGCCTGGTCGTGATCGAGCGCGTGGGGGTAGGGAACGAGGATCGACGGACGGCCGATGACCGCGAGTTCCGAAACGGTCGACGCGCCGGAGCGCGAGATGACGAGCTGGGCCGACGCGATGCGTTTCGCCATGTCCTTGAAGAAGGGCGAGACCTCCGCCTCGATGCCGAGGTCGGCATAGGCCGCCTTGACCGAAGCCTCGTCGTCGGCGCGCGCCTGTTGGGTCACCTTCAGCCTCGTGCGCAATTCGGCAGGCAGCGCGCGGATCGCCTCGGGCAACGCGCTGGAGAAGAACTGCGCGCCCTGGCTGCCGCCGAAAACGAGGAGGTGAAACGGATCGCCGTCGCGCGACACCGTGTAGGGCGTCGCGGATGCCTCGATGACCGACGGCCGCACCGGATTGCCGGTGACGACGATGCGGCTGTCCTTGCCCGCTTCGAGGAAGCCGCCGGCGATCGCCTTGGCGCGGGTGGCGAGCGCCTTGTTGGCGCGGCCCATGACGGCGTTCTGCTCGTGAAGCATCGTCGGCACGCCGCGCCGCGTCGCGGCATAGAGCGGCGGCAGAGTCGGATAGCCGCCGAAGCCGATGACGACCTTCGGCCGGATGGTCTCGATGATCTTCGAGGCCTGCCGCACACCCGACCACAGCGCCCAGAAGGTGCGGGCGAGCGCGATCGGATTCTTCGAGCCGATCGTCGCCGAATGGACCGGATGGACCTTGGCGGCAGGGAAGTCGCCGGCGAAGCGCCCTGCCCGGTCGTCGGTGGCGAGATGGACCAGCCAGCCGCGCGCGATCAGTTCGTGCGCCAGCGCCTCGGCGGGGAAGAGATGCCCTCCCGTGCCGCCCGCCGACAGAAGCATCAGTCCCTTGGTCATGTCATTCCGCCGGCGCCAGAGGCTGGGAGACGGGCTGCGCCCCGAAACCCCGACCCGAAAGAACGCTGCGCCGCTGCGGCTTCTTGCGCGACAGGGCGAGCACCATGCCCATCGAAATCGCCATCGCGATCAGCGACGAGCCGCCATAGGAGATGAAGGGAAGCGTCATGCCTTTGGCCGGCAGGAGTTGCAGGTTCACGCCCATATTGATGATCGACTGGAAGCCGAACAGGATGACGAGCCCGCTGATGGCGAAGCGCGAGAAATCGTCGCTTTCCTTTGCCGCCGCCGAGATGCCGCGCAGGACGACGAAGGCGAAGAGACCGGCGATGATCAGGCAGAGGATCAGGCCGAACTCCTCGGCAGCGACGGCGAAGACGAAATCGGTATGGCTGTCGGGCAGGATGCGCTTGACCGAGCCTTCGCCGGGACCCTGGCCGAGCCAGCCACCGCGCACCATCGCCTCGTGACCCATATCGGTCTGGTAGTTGTCGCCCTCACCGGTGAAGAACCGGTCGATGCGCCCCTGCACGTGATCGAACGAGAAATAGGCGCCCGAGGCGAAGGCGACGGCGATGCCGCCGAGGACGACGATCCACAGCCAGGGCAGACCAGCCATGAAGAACATGACGCCCCATGTCGCCACGACCAGGATCGACTGACCGAGATCGGGCTGCGCCACCAGAAGCGCCAGCACGACGCCCAGCAGCATCATGGCGAAGAGATTGCCGGGAACCGCGTTCGACCGCGCGCGCTCGGCGAAGAGCCACGCGCAGATGACCACGAAGGCCGGCTTCATGTATTCGGAGGGCTGGATGGAGATGCCCGCCAGATGCAGCCAGCGGCGAGACCCCTTGATCTCTGCCCCGACGAACAGCACGGCCACCATCATGACCAGCGATCCGACGAGCATCAGGAGCGCGAGGCGCCTGACGAGCCGAGCGTCGAGGAAGGAGACCGCGAGCATGACGATCAGCGCCGGGACCATGAAGATGATCTGGCGCGTGACGAAGTGGAAACTGTCGAGGCCGATGCGCTCGGCGACGGCCGGGCTCGCGGCGAAGGAGAGCACGACGCCGAGCAGCATCAGCGCCATGAACGCCGCCAGGAACCAGCGGTCGATCGTCCACCACCACTGCGCGACAGGACTGCGGTCGACGCGACTGATCATTGGGGAGTCCCTCCGAAAGAAACGAGCCCGTCGAGCGCCTGGACCGCGCTGCGAAAGGCCTCGCCACGAACCTCGAAATTCTTGAACTGGTCGAAACTGGCGCAGGCCGGCGAGAGCAGCACGACCGGCTCGCCGGCGCTGTCATCGGCAGCGTCGCGCGCGGCATGGGCGACAGCGGCGTCGAGCGTGCCGGCAATCTCGAACGGCGCCGCAGCGCCCAGCGTGGCGGCGAAGGCGGGCGCCGCCTCGCCGATCAGATAAGCGCGCGCGATCCGTGGGAAGAAGGCGCGCAGCGTCTCGATGCCGCCTTCCTTGGGCAGGCCGCCGGCGATCCAGTAGATGCGCGGAAAGCTCGACAGCGCCGGAGCGGCCGCCTCGGCATTGGTCGCCTTGGAATCGTTGACGAAGAGGACGCCCTTGCGCGTGCCGATGATTTCCATGCGGTGCGCAAGGCCCGGGAAGGTCGACAGGCCGGCCTGGATTTCGGCGCGCGACAGGCCGAGCGCGACGCAGGTTGCAACGGCGGCGAGCGCGTTCTGCGCATTGTGCTGTCCGCGCAGCGTGCCGATGCCGTCGAGCGAGGCGACCGTCTCGCGCCTGCCGCCCGAGGCGTGGACGAGGTCGGTGCCGGCGGCGAAGTAGCCGTCGTCGAGTTCGAGCCGCTTGGAAATGCGGATGACCTGATTGCCGGCCGCTTCGAGCCGCGCGGCGATCTGCTCGCAATGGACGTCGTCGACTCCCACGATCGCCGTCCTGCTGCCGGCGACGAGCCGTTCCTTGATCGCCGCGTAGTTCTGCATCGTGCCGTGGCGGTCGAGATGGTCGGGCGTCAGATTGAGGAGGATGCCGACGGTCGGATCGAGCGAGGGCGCAAGGTCGATCTGGTAGGAGGAGCACTCGACGACATAGTGGCGCTCAGGTGTGATCGGATCGAGCGTCATCACCGCCTTGCCGATATTGCCGCCCATCTGCGTGTCGCGGCCGGAATGAGCGAGGATGTGGGCGATCAGCGCCGTCGTCGTCGACTTTCCGTTGGTGCCGGTGATGGCGACGAGCGGCGCTTCGGGCGCGGTGCGGCGGCGCTCGCGCGCGAACAGTTCGATGTCGCCGATGATCTCGACGCCGCTGCCGCGGGCAAGGTCGACGGTCCAATGGGGCTTGGGATGCGTCAGCGGCACGCCGGGCGCGAGCACGAAGCTGGCGAAGCCGTTCCAGTCTGCCTGGCGCAGATCGCCGACGGGCACGCCCGCCGCCTGCGCGGCCTCCACGCTTTGCGGATTGTCGTCGAAAGCCGTAACGTGCGCCCCGCCCTCGACCAGCGCGCGTGCGGTCGCATTGCCCGAGCCGCCGAGCCCGAAGAGAGCGACCTTGCGATTGGCGAAGGAGCCGGCCGCGATCATGGGGTCACCGCAGCTTCAGCGAGGAAAGGCCGACGAGGGCGAGGATGACGGCGATGATCCAGAAGCGGATCACGACCTGGCTCTCCGTCCAGCCGAGCTTTTCGAAATGATGGTGGATGGGGGCCATCAGGAAGACGCGCTTGCCGGTGAGCTTGAACCAGCCGACCTGGATGATGACCGACAGCGCCTCCATGACGAAGAGGCCGCCGATGATGGCGAGGACGATCTCGTGCTTGGTGGCAACGGCGACAGTGCCTATGAGCCCGCCCAGTGCAAGCGAGCCGGTGTCGCCCATGAAGATGGCGGCGGGCGGCGCGTTGAACCAGAGGAAGCCGAGCCCGGCCCCGATGACCGCGCCGAGGATGACGGAGAGTTCGCCGGTGCCGACGACGAAATGGATCTGCAGGTAATCTGCGAAGACCGCGTTGCCCGAGAGGTACGCGATGACGCCGAAGGCGCCGGCGGCGACCATGACGGGCACGATCGCAAGACCGTCGAGCCCGTCGGTCAAATTCACCGCATTGCCCGCGCCGACGATGACGAAGGCGGCAAAGGGCACGAAGAACCAGCCCAGATTGAGCAGGAAATCCTTGACGAACGGGAACGTCAGCGAGGACGAGAACGGTGCCTCGCCGGCATTCATGATGACGAAGGTCGCAGCCCCGGCGATGAGGAATTCGACGGCAAGACGCGCCTTGCCCGAAAAGCCCATATGCGACTGCTTGGTGACCTTGAGATAGTCGTCGTAAAAGCCGATCGCGCCGAAGCCGAGCGTGACGAGCAGCACGGTCCAGACATAGATGCTGGTGAGGTTGCCCCACAGGAGCGAGGCGCCGACGATGCCGGTCAGCATCATCAGCCCGCCCATGGTTGGCGTGCCGGCCTTCTTGAAATGGGTCTGCGGCCCGTCGGCGCGGATCGGCTGGCCGCGGCCCTGACGAATGCGCAGCGAATCGATGATCATCGGCCCGAAGATGAAGACGATCAGCGCCGAGGTGATCAGCGCGCCACCGGTGCGGAAGGTGATGTAGCGGAAGACGTTGAAGGCCGAAACCTGGTCCGCCAGCGCTACGAGGAGCATCAGCATTGTTGTTCTTGTCTCCGCGTGGCCTCAGGCCGTGTGAACTTCATCCGCAGCAACGATGTCGGCAGCGGGAAACGTATCGCGCAAGGCTGTAACGAGCCTTGAGGAGCCTATGCTCTTCGACGACTTGATCATGACGACATCGCCCGCGCGCACCATGCCCATGAGCACCGGCTGCAGATCGGCGACGCTGTCGCGATGTTCGACGCGCAAACTGTCCGGCAGCGCTTCGGCGAGCGCCTTCATCTCGGGCCCGGCCAGGAGCACGACGCTGGTCGCCTGCGCATCGATGGCTTCGGCAAGGCCGGCATGCAGGTCGCGCGAATGATCGCCGAGTTCCAGCATGTCGCCGAGGACCGCAATGCGGCGGCCGTGGCCGTTGACCGGCGCGGCCTGCAGCACGTCCATCGCCGCGCGCACGGAGGCCGGGTTGGCGTTGTAGCTCTCGTCGATCAGAAGAAACTCGCCCCGGCCGTGGCTCAAGCGATGACGCGCACCGCGCCCCTCCTCCGGCGCAAGGTCGGCGAGCGCATGAGACACCTTCGCCATGTCCGCGCCGGCGAGGTAGGAGGCGGCGAGAACGGCGATGGCGTTCTGCACCATGTGCCGGCCGGGCGCACCGATCTTGGCGACGAGTTCCTCGCCGGCCATCTTGGCGGTGAAGGTCGAGCCTTCGGGCAGAAGCTTGGTCTTGACCAGCTTGAAGGTCGCGCGCGAATGCTCGCCAAACCCCCAGACATTCTCCACGCCGGCCTCGCGCGCAGCCTTCTCGAGCTGCTTGAAACGGGCGTCGTCGCGGTTGATGAGGGCGTGGCCGCCCGGCTCGACGCCCTCGAATATCTCGGCCTTCGCCGTCGCGATCTCTTCCAGATCGCGGAAGAAGCCGAGATGTGCGGCGGCGATCATGGTGACGATGGCGATGTGCGGGCGCACGAGCTTGACCAGCGGACGAATTTCATCCGGATGGTTCATGCCGATCTCGAACACGGCGTAGTCGGTCTCGGCCGGCATGCGCGCCAGCGTCAGCGGCACGCCCCAGTGATTGTTGAACGACTTGTCGGAGGCATGGACGTTGCCGACCGCCGAGAGCGCCTTGCGCAGCGCTTCCTTGGTGCTTGTCTTGCCGGCCGAACCGGTGACGGCGATGATCTTCGCCTTGGAACGCGCCCGCGCCGCGATGCCTGTCTTCGACAGGGCTTCGAGCACGTCCGGCACGACGATCATCGGCCCGTGCAGGCGGCCGAGCGCGGCCAGCTTGCTCTCCGAAACCACCAGCAGGGATGCGCCGGCCTTGATCGCCGCCGTCGCAAAATCATGGCCATCGAACTGGTCGCCCTTGATGGCGAAGAAGGCGTCGCCGGGCTGGAGCGTCCGGCTGTCGATAGCAATCCCGGTGATCCCGTCCGGCATCGTACCGACGGGCCGTCCCGCCATCGCGGCAACGAGATCGGGTGTCGTCCAAAGCAGGCTCATGCTGCGCTCTCCCTCAACGCCGCCCGCACCTCTTCATGATCGGAAAAGGGCAGTGTGACGTCGCCGACCGTCTGCCCTTCCTCGTGTCCCTTGCCTGCGACGATCAGCGTGTCGCCCTGCCCGAGCGAAGCGACCGCCTCGCGGATCGCCGTGCGCCGATCGCCGATTTCCAAGGCACCCGGCACAGCTTCCATGATTGCGGCGCGGATCGTGGCGGGCACCTCCGAGCGCGGATTGTCGTCGGTGACGATCACCCGGTCGGCGAGGCGCGAGGCGATCTCGCCCATGATCGGCCGCTTGCCCTTGTCGCGGTCACCACCGCAACCGAACACCACGACGACCTTGCCTGTCGTGAACGGGCGGACCGCGGAAAGCACGTTTTCGAGCGCCTCGGGCTTGTGCGCGTAATCGACATAGACCGGCGCGCCGGCCTTGGTGGTGCCGACGAGTTCGAGCCTGCCGGAGGCGCCTTCGAGCTTGCGCAGCGCGGCCATGGCGGTCGCAACCGGTGTGCCGGTCGCGATGCAGAGCCCGGCCGCGACGAGCGCGTTCGACACCTGGAATTCGCCGGCGAGAGGAAGGTCGACCTCGTAGATCGTGCCGTCATGGCAGATTTCGGTGCGCTGGCGGTGACGGCCGTGCTCGACGCGCTTCAGTTCGAGGAAATTGCCGGCGCGACCGACGGTCAGCACGTCGAGCCCGGCGGCCTTGCAGTCATCGATCGCCCGCGCCGACCATGGATCGTCGGCGAAGATCACCGCCGGCGCGGATTTCGGCATCAGCGTATCGAAAAGCCGCATCTTGGCGTCGAAATATTCGTTCAGCGTCGCATGGTAGTCCATGTGGTCGCGGCCGAGATTGGTGAAGCCGGCGGCAGAAAGTTTCACGCCGTCGAGGCGGCGCTGGTCGAGGCCGTGGCTGGATGCCTCCATCGCCGCGTGGGTGACGCCCTCGCCGGCGAGCTTCTTCAAAAGCTGGTGCAGCGCGACGGGATCGGGCGTCGTCAGCGAACCGTATTCGGTGAAGCCCGGCGAGATGACGCCCGTCGTGCCGATGCTGGCGGCGCCATGGCCCTCATGCGCCCAGATCTGGCGCGCGAAGCTGGCGACCGACGTCTTGCCGGCCGTGCCGGTGACGGCGACCATGGTTTGCGGCTGCGCGCCATAGAAGGCGGCGAGCGCGAGCGACAGGCTGCGGCGCGGATCGGTGGTCTCAATCAGCGGCACGCCGACCGGCACCTCGGTGCCCCGCGCGGCGAGGATCGCCGTCGCCCCGCGCGCGACCGCGTCGGAGACGAACTTCGCCCCGCTCATCTTCGCACCGTCGAAAGCGGCGAATACATAGCCCGGCTCGACCTTGCGCGAATCGAGCGCGAAGCCCTTCACCTCGATCGCGCCGGCTTCCGGCGGAACGATGGATTGGGCGGGTGCGAGGTCGGCGAGTTTCATTCGTTTCCAGTCGGATGGGTGCCGGCGGCCGTGCGCCGCGGGCGGGAATCACTGATAGGCGGCGAGCAGAGCCTCACTTTCATGGCTGAAATCTGGCTTGACGCCAAGAAGCGAGGCCGAGCGGCGCACAATGTTGCCGGCCATCGGGGCCGTGTTGAGGCCGGCCGTCGCGCCGACGCCCTGCTTTTCCGGCTTGGGTTCGTCGAGGATAGTCAGGACGATGTATTCGGGGTCGTTGAGCGGGAAACCCGCGAGGAAGGCGTTGAAGCGGATGCCGCTTACATAGCGCCCGTTGACGACCTTTTCGGCCGTTCCCGTCTTGCCGCCGACGAAGTAGCCGGGCACGTCCGCGCGGCGGCCCGAGCCGCTCTCGGTGTTGTAGCGGAACAGATAGCGCATCGCATCGCTGGTCGAGGGGTTCAGCACTTGCAGGGCCGAGCCCATCGCCTGCTCTTCCGTGCGCGGAAGGAAGGTGGGGTTGATGAGACGCCCGCCATTGAGGACCGCCGCCGTCGCCACCGCGGTCTGCAGCGGCGTCGTCGCGACACCGTGCCCGAAGGAGATCGTGATCGAGTTGATCTTCTTCCAGACGGCCGGCTGGGTGGGGCGCGCGACCTCGGGAAGTTCCGTCGTCATGCGGCTGAGCAGGCCGAGCCGGGTCAGATATTCGCGGTGCCCCTCGATGCCGAGCACGTCGACCATGCGCGCCGTGCCGATGTTGGACGAGTAGATGAACACTTCGGGAACCGTCAGCACACGGCCTTTGCCGTGGAAGTCGCGGATCGTATGGCCGCCGATGCGGATCGGCGCCGTCGCATCGAAACGGTCCGACATCTTCACGAGGCCCGAATCCAGCGCCATCGCCGTCGTGAAGCCCTTGAAGGTCGAGCCCATCTCGAACAGGCCGGCGGACATCCGGTTGAGCCGGTCCTTCTCGAGCGCATTGAACGGGTTGTTCGGATCATAGTCCGGCACGGAGGCCATGGCGATGACTTCGCCGGTCTTGGCGTTGAGTACCACGGCGCCGGCCGCGATCGCCTTGTACTTTTCCATCGCCTGCATGAGCTCGTCATGGACGATGTGCTGGACGCGCAGGTCGATCGAAAGCTTGACCGGCGCAAGATCGCCGGCGATCGCCAGTCCGCTCGCCTGAAGGTCGGCAAGGCCCTGGTCGTCGATATATTTCTCCATCCCCGCCGTGCCGCGATTGTCGACATTGACGAGGCCGAGGATATGCGAGGCCGTCGCACCGCCCGGGTAGAACCGTTTCTTCTCGGTGCGGAAGCCGACGCCGGGAATGCCGAGCGCCATGATGTCTGCCTGCTGGCGCGGCGACAATTGCCGGCGCAGCCACACGAAGCCGGCATCGGTCGAAAGCCGCTGATAGGTCTGGTTGTAGTCGAGATCGGGCAGGATCGTGCGCAGCTTCTCGATCGCCTCGTTCGGATCGACGATGCGGCGCGGCTCGGCGAAGAGCGAGGCCGACTTGATGTCGGTCGCCAGCACGAGCCCGTTGCGGTCGACGATGTCGGGACGGTTGGCCGTCACGCGCGAGGGCGGCGGGCCGCCGGCCGGCAGATCCTCGATGCCCAGATAGATGATGCGCCCGCCGATGACTGCATAGACGCCCATGAAGAGCGCGAAGGTGATGGCCATGCGCGAACGCGTGGAGCCGCCCGAACGCTTGCGGGCGCCGTCGACGACGATGGCCGCTTCGTCGGATTTGTGCGCCGAGCGCTTCAGCAGCGATGCGAGCCGGCTGACGATCCTCATTGCATGATGCTCCCGGTGGCGGTTTCGTCGATCAGCCCGTCGCCGGCGATCAGATCCTCGATCGCGAGCGGACGGCGGGGCAGGTCCGAAATGGTGGCGAACTGGTAGGGCTGGACCGGATAGAGTTGGAGCTCCTCGGAGAAGGTTTCCTTCAGCCGCTGCAGCCGCGAGGGCTGATTCAGAAGACTCCAGTCGGCGTTGAGCACGTCGATGGAATCCTTCTCGAAGGCGATCTGGCTTTGCAGCCGTCGCACTTCGGCGAGCTGGTTTTCCGCGTCGTGCTTGGTCTTGTAGGTGAAGGCGGCTGCCGAAACCATGACCACGATGAGAACGATGTCGGTGGTGCGGAACATGTCAGTGCGTCTCCTCGGCGTCGCCGATGGCTGGCAGTTTGGGCAATCCGAAAATCGAGAAATCGGCGGTTCGCGGCGCAGTCTCCGTGCGCGTCGCGGCACGAAGCTTGGCCGAGCGCGCGCGGGGGTTGGCCTCAGCCTCCGCCTCGCCGGTGGCGATGGCCTTGGCCGCGTCGGTGAAGGTCGGCGCGATGAAATGCGCTTCCGGCAGGTGCCGCGAGCCCGACGCCTTGCCGGCGCGATCGGCGATGAAGCGCTTGACGATGCGGTCTTCCAGCGAATGGAAGGTGACGACGACGAGCCGCCCGCCAGGCTTCAGCGCCCGCTCGGCGGCGAAGAGCGCACGCGCGAGCTCGCCGAGCTCGTCATTGACGTGAATGCGCAGCGCCTGGAAGACGCGCGTGGCAGGATGGATCTTGTCCTTCGGCCCGCGTCCGACGAGCGTCTGGATCGCGTCGGCGAGTTCGGCGGTGCGCGAGAACGGCCGGCGCGCGCGCTTGTCCTCGATCATGCGGGCGATGCGGCCGGCCTGGCGTTCCTCGCCGAGGAAGCCGAAGACGCGGGCGAGATCGCCGAGCTTGTATGTGTTGACGATGTCCGCCGCGCTCGCGCCCTTGCCCGACATGCGCATGTCGAGCGGGCCGTCATGGCGGAAGGAGAAGCCGCGCTCGGCCTCGTCGATCTGCATGGAGGAGACGCCGATGTCGAGCACGACGCCGTCGACATTTCCATCGACATACTCGTCGAGTTGCGAGAACGGCCCCTCGACGAGCCGAAGGCGGCCGGAAAATTCCGCCTCCATCGCGCGGCCGGCCGCGATCGCGGTCGGGTCGCGGTCGATGGCGACGACGTTGGCGCCGGCTTCGAGCATGGCGCGGGTGTAGCCGCCGGCGCCGAACGTGCCGTCGATGATCGTCTGGCCGGCCTCGATGCACAGCGCATCCAGCACCTCGGCCAGGAGGACCGGAATGTGACGGGCCGGTCCGCCACCGGCACCCTCGTCGCCGGGGCCCGCCATCATTCCGATTCTCCGTTCCGATTGGCCGCTGCGGCCTGCCTGAGCTTCAGACGCGCCCGCACGGCCTCGCCATGCGCCTTCAGCCGCGACGGCTCCCACATCTGGAAAAATGTGCCCCGGCCGACAAAGGCCACTTCCGCCTCGATGCCGGTATGTTCGCGCAGGAAATCCGTGACCGTGATCCGCCCGTCCTGGTCGAGCTTCAGGAACGCGCCATCGCCATGGCAGAAGAAGGACATGTCGTCCGCCGTCTGGAGAAACGGGTCCTCCAGCGCGATCCGCTCCTCGTAGCGGTCGAGAAGGTCGAGCCCGCCCACATCCAGCGCCGGCACGTCCAGCGCCCGCAGGGCATAGAGATCGCCATAGCCGCGCTTCTGCACGACGGCCCGGAAATGCGCCGGGACCGACACCCGGCCCTTCGAATCGATTCGGTTGATCGCACTGGAAAGAAATCGGTCCATCAGCCGGCTCGCCGAAAAGCGGCGCGCTCATATCGCGCTGGATGGCCCAATTCGCAGTCTCCCCTGTCGCCCCCGTCCGCGCGTCGAATGCCAGGAAACGAGCGCAGGTCCGGGCGAATGCGGCGGACCTGGAGAACGCTCGAACTGGGACTGAAACGACCGCTGGATTGGCTTTCAGGGATATCATGGGCTGTTATGGGCGTCAACGGGATTAGGTCTTTCACGAGCGCCCGAAGCCGCCTGTTTCGAGGGGATTCGGGCCAATCTCGTTTATGCTCCATTAAGCCTAATGAAACGTTTACCGCGCGATGACGCGCACCCTTCGCGAGCCTTGCGAATCCGCGCCAGCGGCTCTAGCGTCCCGGCCCTGCCTGAAGCCAAGGACCGATGATGACCGACGACATTTCGCACCGCGCCGCCGCCCTTTCCCATCTTCGCCGCGGCAAGCTCGAAAAGGGCGATCCGGTCGCACTGCCGCTGACGATGGCGTCTATGTTCCACCTGCCCGGCGCACCAGCGGGGTTCGCGCAATATGGGCGGTTTTCGAACGACACCTGGGAGGCGGTCGAGGAGCTGCTTGGCCATCTGGAGGACGCGCCTGCGCTGGGCTTTCCCTCCGGCATGGCGGCCATCGCGGCAGCCTTCTTCGCGACGCTCAAGGCGGGCGACAAGATCCTGCTGCCGTCCGACGGCTACTACACGACGCGCGTTTTGACCGAGCGCTTTCTGGCGCGCCTCGGCGTGACCTACGAGACGCGCCCAACGGCGACGTTCCTCGATGGCGGCTTCGACGGGTTCAGGCTGGTGTTTCTGGAAACGCCGGCCAATCCGGGCCTCGATCTTTGCGACATCAAGGCCGTGGCGGACGCGGCTCACAAGGCCGGCGCGATCGTCGTCGCCGACAACACCACCATGACCCCGCTCGGCCAGCGCCCACTCGACCTCGGCGTCGACATCGTCATCGCCTCGGACACCAAAGCGCCGAACGGGCATTCGGACGCGCTGTTCGGCCATGTGGCGAGCCGCAACCCGGAAATCATGCAGGCCGTCTCGGATTGGCGAAAGCTTGCCGGCGGCATTCCCGGCCCGTTCGAGGCCTGGCAGGTCCATCGCGGCCTCGAAACCCTCGACGTCCGCTTCCAGCGCATGTGCGACACGGCCGAATTCCTGGCGGAAAAGCTGCACGGGCGCGATGACGTGAAAGCGCTGCGCTATCCGGGCCTGACCGGCGACCCGTCGCACAACCTCGCCCGCGCGCAGATGCTGCGCTTCGGCTTCCTGATCGGGCTGACGCTCGATAGCGAGGCGAAGGCAGAGGGCTTCATCGACGGCTGCGCGCTGCTCCAGCCCGCGACCTCGTTCGGCGGTGTCCATTCCTCGGCCGAGCGGCGCGCGCGCTGGGGAGATGCGGTCGATTCGGGCTTCATCCGGCTGTCGGTCGGCTGCGAGCCGGCGGGCGAACTCTGGCGCGCGATCGAGGCCTCGCTCGACGCGCAGCGAGGCTGATTCGGTTTCGCAGGCAACGCCCGCAAGCCATTGATAGAAAAAGTGTCAGTCGGCCTGTAAGCCGGGTTTTGTATGGCCTCGACACCCGAGGGCGCCGAAACGTGGCGGCCATTCTTCTGGGACGCGTCTTGCGACGCGCCTCAAGCAACCAACCCGGACGGCCGGGCCGGAAATGCCCTGAGGGTTGCCCCTCGCGCCGTCCCTATTCGGTTTTGCTCCCGGTGGGGTTTGCCATGCCGCTCCCGTTGCCGGCAGCGCGGTGGGCTCTTACCCCACCCTTTCACCCTTGCCGAACCCCGAAGGGCGCGGCGGTCTGCTCTCTGTTGCACTTTCCCTGGGGTTGCCCCCGCCGGCTGTTAGCCGGCACCGTTCTTCCGTGGAGCCCGGACTTTCCTCCCCGCAAGGCAAGCCTCGCGAAGCGGCCGCCCGGCCGACTGACCGGGCGTATAAAGGATGGCGGCGCTGAAAATTCAACCGAATTCGGCGCCTGTCCCTAGGTGATCAGGCGCCTGCCATGATCTTCTGGACCTTGGCGCAGTAATTCGCCGAGATCGGGTTCATGCGCTTGGCGCCGTGGCCGGCATTGTATTTGAGGATCGTCCCGCACGTCGTGCCATCGCCGACCGACTGCGCCTTGGCGAGATATTTCATGCCGAAGCGAATGTTCGTCTCCGGATCGTAGAGCCCCTTGGCACTGCCCGAATAGCCCATCATCCGCGCCGTCGCCGGTTTGATCTGCATCAGCCCGACCTCGCCCGCACGGCCGGTGACATTCGGACGATAGTTGCTCTCGACGCGGATCACCGCATGGGCGAGCGCCGGCGGAACGCCGTGCTCGGACGCGTATTTTGCGACGATGCCAGCGAACTTGGCGTCGGTGATCGCGGCTGCCTTGGCTTTTCCGCCTTCGGTCGCCTCATCGGCGGCGATGGAACCGGTGGTCTGGGGATCGACGCCCGGCAGGCCGTTTTCAGGCGTCTGGCCGGTCTGGGCAAGGCCCGCATGGGCCTTCATGGCGTGCAGGTCGGTTTCGGCAAGCGAATAATTGGCAAAGGAGGTCATTCCGGCGGCAAGAGCCACCGCCGCAAGGGTCAGCTTCGTCATGAGTTCCTGTGTGATGTCAGCGCCGTGCCGCGTGCACGACTGGTGGTCGGGTGGGGCTGGCGAATGCCGCCCCGGCGTCTGCATGGATGCGCAATTGCGGGCCGAACCCGCCGCAAAGATGACCCGGCGAATCACAAACCGTTTCAGGGCGTCATGAAGAAGTCAGCGCGACGCGAGACCCGCCGGCAGCGCGGAGAGAAGGCGATGCAGTGTTTCGATCGTCGAGCGGTCGGCGACGCCGTCGACGCGGACCTGCCGGAAATGACGCTGGAACGCCTCGACGACGCGCTTCGTCTGGTCGTCGAAGACGGCGTTGATCTCGGCATCATAGCCGTAGAGCGCCAGCATGGACTGCAGCGCCTCGACCGGCTCGCCCCTGTCGCCGGCGGCAAGGAACCTGCCGCCCTGGACGCTCGAGGGAGCAACGTAATGACCGACCCCTGCCGCAGCCAGTTCCTCCCACGGAAAACGTTCGCCCGGATCGACCTTGCGGCCCGGCGCGACGTCGGAATGGGCCAGCACCCGTTCCGGCGTGATCGCGTGCCGGTCGACGACGTCACGGCAGAGCGCGATGACGGCTTCGATCTGCACGTCGGGAAAGGCCGGCAGCCCGCCATCATGGCCCGGATTGACGATCTCGATCCCGATCGAGCAGGAATTCATGTCGCGGCAGCCGCGCCAGAAGGACTGGCCCGCGTGCCAGGCGCGATCGGTCTCGCGCACCATCTGCACGACGCGCCCGTCCTCATGGACGATGTAATGCGATGAAACTGAACTTGCCGTATCGCACAACCACGCTTCCGCCCCCTCGCCGCTCGGCATTCCCGTATAGTGCAAGATCAGGCTGTCGACCGGAACCTCGTCGCGGCGCGGCCCGAAATTCGGCGACACGCGGGGCTCGGCCAGGGCGTAGTCGACGACGAAGCCCGTCATGCGTGCATCCGCTGGCGCTCGATCATTTCGAATGCGGCATTGATGGCGGCCAGACGCGTGGTGGCGATCGCCACGAACTCTTCCGGCACGCCGCGGCCGATCAGGCGATCGGGATGGTTTTCAGCGACGAGCTTGCGATAGGCGCGGCGAACCTCGTCGAAGGGCAGATCCGCCGGCAGTCCCAGGACGAGGTAGGGGTCGCTGTCGGCGCCGAACGTATGCCGCGCCAGGATGCGCTCGAAATGCGCGCTGTCGATTTCGAAGATATCCGCCACGTCGCCGAGGAACGAAAGTTCCCGCTCGTGGATGTAGCCGTCTGCCTTGGCGATGTGGAACAGCCCGTCGAGAATGTCTTCCAGCATGGCGCAATTGGGATGCCCCGAACCGCACAACGCAGCCATCTGTCGCGCATAGGCGTCGAAGCCGGCGACGTCCTGCTTGGCGAGATCGTAAAGCCGCGCGACATTGCGCGCCTCCTCGTCCGGAATCTCGAAGATTTCCTGGAACGCATTGACTTCGCGCGCACTGACGATGCCGTCGGCCTTGGCCATCTTGGCCGAAAGCGCGATCATCGCGATGGAAAACGCGACGCGGCGGCGAAGTTCGGGATCGGTTGCGAATATCGAGCGGATGGTGTCGGCAAGCGAGGTGAGCGCGTTCGACGAAACGCGCGATACAAAATCTCCGAGGCGGAACCAGATCGACATCGATTCCGGTTTTACGAAGTATGGAGCGCCTTGGCGACCCCAGATTGCAGAGCGCCCCGCGGCCAAACGGCACAAAAAGGGCCGGCGAAAGCCGACCCGCGAATTCTAGCTAAAGAAAGGGGGCCGGCGAAGCCGACCCCCTGAGGATAGTCCGAAAAGGCTGCTTATTCAGCCGGGGCCGGAGCCATGCCATCCGTAGCGGGCGGCGTGGTCGTGTCGGCCGGAGCCGCTGCCGGGTCCTCGGTCGTCATCGGGGCGCCCGTGTCAACCGCTGCCGGATCTTCGGCGTCGGTGCAGGCAGCAAGACCCATCAGGGCCAGACCGGAAACGGAAGCAAGAATGATCTTCTTCATTTGGATTTCTCCTTCTCTCATTGGCGCCCGCCGTAGCAGGCGTTCGGGATAAAAATGCCTGGGAGGAGCGATCGTTTCATAACGTTGAATGACTCGGTGTTACAGCGCCTGTTAATGCACGCGCCCTGACGTTGCCCGCCGCACGAAAGCCGACTACCACCAAAACCGGAACCAAGAGGGAGACGGTCATGCAGGGTGCGAAGTCTGGGCAGGGTGCGAAGTCGGGACGCTGGGATTTCTGGATCGACCGTGGCGGCACGTTCACCGACGTCATCGGCCGCGACCCCGACGGCAATCTGCACCCGCGCAAGCTGCTCTCCGAAAACCCGGAAGCCTACCGTGACGCCGCCATCCAGGGCATCCGCGACCTGATCGGCGTGGAGAAGGGCGAGCCGATCCCCGCCGGGCGCATCGGCGACATCAAGATGGGAACCACCGTCGCGACCAATGCGCTCTTGGAGCGCAAGGGCGACCGTGTGCTGCTGCTCATCACCAAGGGTTTCCGCGACGCGCTCCGCATCGCCTACCAGGCACGGCCCGACATCTTCGCCAAGGAGATCATCCTTCCCGAACAGCTTTACGAACGCGTGGTGGAGGTCGAGGAACGCGTGCGCGCGGATGGAACGGTCGAGGCGCAGCCCGACCTCGGCTCCGTCGAGGCGGAACTTGCCAAGGCCCGCGCCGACGGGTTCGACGCCGTTGCGGTCGTCTTCATGCATTCGTGGAAGTTCCCGGCACACGAGGAAGCGGTGGCGGGTCTTTGCGAGAAGGCCGGCTTCGGGCAGATTTCGGTGTCGAACCGCGTCTCGCCGCTGATGAAGCTCGTCGGCCGCGGCGACACGACGGTGGTCGATGCGTATCTCTCGCCGATCCTGGCGCGATACGTGGCGCAGGTCGCTGGTGAATTGGGTGCGACGCCCGAGAGCATGATCTCCCCCCCTGAGGAAGAGATGGCCGGCAGGCCAGAGGGGGGTGCCTCGGACCAACCGCCCCGCCTCATGTTCATGATGTCCTCCGGCGGCCTCACCGCCGCCGACAAATTCCAGGGCAAGGACGCGCTTCTATCCGGCCCCGCCGGCGGCGTCGTCGGCATGGTCGAGACCGCGAAGCTCGCCGGTTTCGACAAGGTCATCGGTTTCGACATGGGCGGCACGTCGACCGACGTCGCCCATTATGACGGCGAATATGAGCGCGCCTTCGACACGGAAGTCGCGGGCGTGCGCGTGCGTGCGCCGATGATGCGCATCCACACGGTTGCCGCAGGCGGCGGCTCGATCCTGCATTTCGAGGCCGGACGCTTCCAGGTTGGACCGGATTCGGCCGGCGCCAATCCCGGCCCCGCCTGCTATCGGCGCGGCGGCCCGCTTGCCGTCACCGACGCGAACGTCATGCTCGGCAAGCTCGTGCCCGATTACTTCCCGGCGATCTTCGGCCCCCACCAGGATGAGCGTCTCGACACGGACGTCGTCACCGCCCGCTTCGTCGAACTCGCCAGCCAGGCCGGCGACGGCCGCACGCCCGAAGCGGTGGCCGAAGGCTTCGTCACCATCGCGGTCGAGAACATGGCGAACGCCATCAAGAAGATCTCCGTCCAGCGCGGCTACGACGTCACCGAATATCTGCTTAACTGCTTCGGCGGCGCCGGCGGACAGCACGCCTGTCTCGTCGCCGACGCGCTCGGCATGGAGGCGGTGCTCGTCCACCCCTTCTCCGGACTGCTCTCGGCTTATGGCATCGGCCTCTCCTCCGTCTTCGCCTCGCGCCAGCAGGCGCTGGTCAAGCCGCTGAGCGACGCCTCGCGCGACGAGATCGACGCGACGATCGACGATCTGCGCAAGGCCGTGTTCGCCGAACTTTCCGAACAGGGGATAAGCGAGGCGGACCTGTCCTGGCGACCGATCCTTCAGATCCGCTATGACGGCACCGATACCGCCCTTCCCGTTCCCTTCGACGGCTCGCTCGATACGGCGCGCAAGGATTTCGAGGCCGCGCACAAGGCGCAGTTCGGCTTCGTCTACGACAACAAGCCGATGGTCGTGGAGGCGATCAGCGTCGAGGGGCAGGACGCCCGCCCGGCCGGCCGCGACGAGGCCGACGTCGCGATACATGATGCCAACGCCTCGACCGACGAGCGCCGGCGCATGTTCTGCGAAGGCGCCTGGCACGAGGCAGGCGTTTATCGCCGCGAGGGGCTGGCGCCGGGCAACCGTGTCGCCGGGCCGGCGCTGATCATCGAGAGCCACCAGACCATCGTCGTCGAGCCGGGCTGGCAGGCCCAGATCACCGCCAAGGATCACGTCCTGATGCGCCGGGTGGAGAAGAAGCGCCGGCAGGCCGCGCTCGGCACCGAGGCCGACCCGGTGATGCTGGAGGTCTTCAACAACCTCTTCATGTCGATCGCCGAGCAGATGGGCGTGACGCTGCAGAACACCGCCTATTCGGTCAACATCAAGGAACGGCTCGACTTCTCCTGCGCCGTCTTCGACCGCACAGGCGCCCTCGTCGCCAATGCGCCGCACATGCCGGTGCATCTGGGCTCGATGGATCGTTCGGTCGAGACGATCATCCGTCTCAACGAGGGCGACATCCATCCCGGCGACGTGTTCGCGCTGAACGCGCCCTATAATGGCGGAACGCACCTGCCCGACATCACGGTGGTCACGCCGGTGTTCGACGCTGCAGGCAAGGAAATCCTCTTCTATTCCGCCTCGCGCGGCCACCATGCCGATGTCGGCGGAACCGCGCCCGGTTCCATGACGCCACTGGCGACCACGGTCGACGAGGAAGGCGTGCTGTTCGACAATTTCCGCATCGTCGAGCGTGGCCGGTTCCGCGAAACGGAACTGCACGACCTTCTGACCGACCACCCCTACCCGGCCCGCAACCCGCACCAGAACATCGCCGACCTGAAGGCGCAGATCGCCGCCAACGAAAAGGGCGTCGCCGAAGTGCGCAAGATGGTGACCCATTTCGGGCTCGACGTGGTCGAGGCCTATATGGGCCACGTGCAGGACAATGCGGCCGAAAGCGTCGCGCGCGTGCTGGAACGGCTGCCCGACGTGTCGGAATACGAATACCCGACCGACACCGGCCAGGCGATCAAGGTGAAGATCACCGTCGACCGCGACAAGCGCGAGGCGACGGTCGACTTCACCGGCACGTCCCCCGTGATGAAGAACAACTTCAATGCGCCGGAGCCTGTCGCGCGCGCGGCGGTGCTCTATGCGTTCCGCGTGATGGTCGAAAACAACATCCCGATGAATGCGGGCTGCCTGCGCCCGATCAACATCATCATCCCCGATGGCTGCATGCTGCGGCCGAGCTACCCGGCAGCCGTCGTCGCCGGCAATGTCGAGACTTCGCAGCACGTGACGAATGCCATGTTCGGCGCGATGGGTGCGCTCGCCAATGCCCAAGGCACGATGAACAATCTCACCTTCGGCAACGCGCAGTATCAATATTACGAGACGATCTGCTCCGGCTCGCCAGCCGGCCGCATGAATGACGGACGGGGCTTTGGCGGCACGTCGGGCGTCCATACCCACATGACCAACTCGCGCCTCACCGATCCCGAAGTCCTGGAACTGCGCTTCCCCGTCCTGCTCGAGGATTTCCACATCCGCGACGGGTCCGGCGGCACCGGCAAATGGAACGCCGGCAACGGCACGCGCCGCACCATCCGTTTCCTCGAACAGATGGAATGCGCCATCCTCTCCTCCCACCGCTCCCACCCGCCCCGCGGCGTCGCGGGCGGCGGCGACGGGAAGGTCGGCAGGACCGAAGTCCGCCGCCTGTCGGGCGAGGTCGAGACGCTGAAGGCCTGCGACCAGACCGTGCTCGAAGCCGGTGAAGCCGTGATCGTAACAACGCCTACGGCGGGCGGGTTCGGGCGGTAGCGCTACTCCCCGGCTGCAACCAGCGCCGCGATCATCGGTGCCGGCGAATAGTCGAGGCTGGACGGCGTGAGGCCGAGGCGCAGGACGATCAGCCCGCTCGACGGGATGATCGCCATCGACTGGCCGTCATGGCCGCGAAGCCAGTAGGTGTCGGCCGGCAGGTCCGCCTGGCGGCCGCGCTCGGGCCCGGCGAGCCAGAGCTGGCCGCGTCCGTAGACGCCATCGGAGGCGGGCGCGGCTTCGCGCATCCAGTCGACATAGCCGGCGGGCAGGATCTGTTCGCCGTTCCATTCCCCGCCCTGAAGCAGGAACTGACCGAAGCGCGCCCAGTCACGCGCGTTGGCGTAGAGATAGGACGAGCCGACGAAGGTGCCGCGCGCGTCGGTTTCGAGCACGGCGCTGTCCATGCCGAGCGGCGCAAAGAGCGCGCGGCGCGGCCAGCCGAGCGCCTGTTGGGGATCGTCGAAACGGTCCTGCCAGAGCCGCGACAGAAGCACGCTCGTGCCGCTCGAATAACTGAAATCCTCGCCATGCGGGTGGATGAGCGGCTTCGCGGCGGCGAAGCCAGCCATGTCGGGCTCGAGATAAAGCATACGCGTGACATCGGCGACGGCGCCGTAATCCTCGTTGAACTCCAGTCCGCTCGACATCGCCATCAGGTCGGCGAGCGTGATCGCGCTCCGGTCGTCGGACCAGTCGGCGCGCAGCGCGTCGGCGTCACGCGCCAGACGATCGTCGAGCGTGCCGAGGATGGCGGCGGTGACGGTCTTGGTCATCGACCAGCCGAGAAGCGGCGTGTCGGCCGAAAATCCCTCGCCATAGCGCTCGCCGACGATGCGCCCGTCGCGTACGATGACGACCGCTCGCATGCCGGGACCGACCAGATCGGAATCGTCGAGGATCGCGGCGACGGCGGGATCGGCGACGGTGACCGCTCCGCCGTGCGGCCATTGTGCGGCATCGTCGCGCGCGACCGGCTCCATCTCGGCCGCCGCGCCGAGCGCTGGAACGCGCTCGGTTTCGCCGACTGGGACGCTGGCGCAACCCAGCCCCTCGCGGTGGACGGCCTGGTTGCGTCCGAAGACGCCGAGAAGCGCGGCGGATACGACCTCGCGCTCGCGGTCGACATCGATGTCGATAAAGCCTAGCAGCGGGTGACCGGGTGCCTGCACGTCGACGGCCAGGACCTCTTCTGGATCACGGCCCGCGATGAAGACGTTCGAGCAAACCATCTTCGCCGAATAGCCGGTGCCGACGCGGATCAGGTCCGGCGGCGCGAAAAAGAGCCACCCGGCCAAAGCGGCGACCGCGACGAGAACAAGGACGAGCGCGCCCTTCAAAAGCTTCACCACCAGCCGCATCCGAATCCTCCCCGCAGGCATTGCGCCGCGAATTCATCGCGTCGGCGAATGGAAAGCAAGTGTTGCCGCAAGGTCATCGCGCGGCGGAAGGGGCGCCGTTAACGTGCCCTCAACCATGTGAGCCCGATCTTTCGCGGATACGAATCGCCGGCGCCGTCCGGCCAGCCCCGGATTTTTCATGCGCGCACTCATCGCAGCCCTCCTCGCCGCAACACTAGCCGGCTGCTCCTCGACCGGGCTCGACCTCGCCGCGATCGCGCCGACGGCCGCAAATGCCTCGCCGGCGGCGATGGCAGTCGATGCGCCGGTGATGGTCACCCATCCGCGCTTCGGCGACCGCAAGCCGACGGACTGGAAGGGCAAGACGCCTTGGTCCTATGCGGTCCACGGCACCGACGTTTCGCGTTACCAGAGCGACATCGACTGGCCGACCGCCAAGGCGTCAGGAATTTCATTCGCCTTCATCAAGGCGACAGAGGGCGGCGACCGGGTCGATCCGATGTTTGCGCAGAACTGGGCCGCGACGCGTGCGCACGGCGTTCCACGCTCGGCCTACCATTTCTACTATTTCTGCCGCCCGGCGATCGAGCAGGCGCAGTGGTTCATTCGCAACGTGCCGAAGGAAGCAGGCACCCTGCCTCACGTCCTCGACATGGAGTGGAACCACCTCTCGCCATCGTGCAAGCTTCGGCCGAACTGGCAGGTCGTCCATCGCGAGATGAAGGTCTTCCTCGACGCGATCGAGCGGCATTACGGCCAGCGGCCGATCATCTATACCTCGGTCGATTTTTACGAGGACAACCGGCTTTCCACCTTCAAGGGCTACCATTGGTGGCTGCGCTCGGTCGCCGCACATCCGCACGACCGCTATGAGGGCGAGAACTTCCTGTTCTGGCAGTATACGGGCACCGGAATCGTGCCCGGCAAAAAGGGCGACGCGGACATCAACGTCTTCAACGGCTCCGTGCGCCAGTGGCGCGACTGGGTGGCGAGGAACTCGTCGACGAGTTGAGGAGCTCGGTCGGCGGGGTCAGGGCGGCGCGGGTGCCCCCCCCGGGCGGGCGGGGCGAAGCCCCCCGGG
>NZ_JBQVMV010000012.1:0-127624 GCF_052435475.1 Aliihoeflea sp. | reverse complement strand
CATCAAACCGCCTCCAAACAAAGACGACTGAATCACAATCAGCCAATTTTGCAACGATCTCCACAAGGGGGAGGGAGTTCGTCAGCGCCGATTCCAACCGTCAAGCTGGGTGCCCAGCGGCAGCGAGTGCTCGACGATCACGTCTCCCCCCCCTTGTGGGGAGGGATGAAGGGTGGGGGTCTTCTTCAGGAAAACCGGCGGCGCGGCAATCTCAGGCGTGGCCAGCCTGTGCGCTGAGGCGAGTGAGGTCGATGCCGATGGAGGCGAGGACCCGGTCGTACTGGCTGCCGAGATCGCCATCGAACAGCAGGCCGGGGCTGGCCGGGCAGGTGAGCCAGCCGTTTTCGGCGATTTCCTGCTCGAGCTGGCCGGCACCCCAGCCCGAATAGCCGAGCGCCATCAGGGCACGGCGCGGGCCCTTGCCGGTCGAGATCGCGCGCAGGATGTCGATGGTGGCCGTCAGGCACACGTCGCCGGCGACGGGCAGCGAGGATTCGACCATGTAGTCGTCCGAATGCAGGACGAAGCCGCGCGAGCGATCGACCGGGCCGCCATTGCGGATGATGATCGAGCGCGCAGGTTCGGGCAGGCGGATCGCCTCCTCCTCCTCCAGCACGTCGAGTTGCACCAGAAGATCGGGAAACAGAAGCTGCTGCGGCTGGTTGACGATCAGCCCCATCGCGCCCTCTTCCGAATGCGCGCACAGATAGACCACGGAGCGCTCGAAACGCTCGTCCTGCATGCCGGGCATCGCGATCAGGAACTGGTTCTCGAGGAACCCCTGAGCGGTTGCACCCTTCCTGTGGCCGAGTATGTCCATGGCGAAAGCGTAACGCGTTTCCGGTAAAGGCGAAAGTCAAGCCGATGTCATTTGTTGAACGGCGATCACTGCGAAATGATCCTGGCAAGGGCGTCGGGAGATTGCCAAAGGGCGCGCGGCGGGCCAAAACCCCACGCATGAACCTTCGATCCTTCCGCCTTGCCGGCCTTTTCCTGCTCGCGCCGGTCGCCGCCCATGCCGGCGCCAGCGACTGGCACGAGATGACCGGCGGCAAGCTGCGGCTGGTAACCGAGCGGACGGCGGACGGTGACGGCACCTTGCGCGGCGCCATCGAAATCCAGCTCGACGAGGGCTGGAAGACCTATTGGCGCGAGCCGGGGGAGAGCGGCGTCGCGCCGCAGATTTCGCTGCACCAGGATGCATCGGCCGAAGACGTCGCGCTTCTCTTTCCCGCGCCGCAGCGCTTCGACGACGGCACCTCGCAATGGGCGGGCTATGCCGGCGACGTCACCCTGCCCGTCGTCGTGAAGGGTCTCGGCACCGACCGCGGCGCGCTCGGTATCGACGTGTTCCTCGGCGTCTGCGAGACGATCTGCGTGCCCGTGCAGGCGACGCTGACGGTGACGCCCGGCGAGGATGTCGGCCCGATCGACGAGGCCGGCATCAAGGCCGCCTTCGCCAATCTGCCGGCCGAGGCGCAGGACGGGTTCGAGGTCGTCGGGGCAACGCGCAATGGGGACGCGCTCGAGATCGAGGTCGACCTTCCCGAGGGGATCGACAGGGCCGATCTCTTCCTTGCCGGGCATGACGGGCTGATGCTCGCCGCGCCGGAATTTGCGCCCGGGACCAAGGGCGGGACGTTCACCGCGCGCATCGTGGCGCCGGCGAAGGGCGGCGCGATTGCCGCCGACTATACGCTGGTCGCCGGCGACGAGGCGGTGGCCGGCACGCTCGCCCTGCCCTGACGCCCTGACCTGCCCTGACGCATTGCCAAGGCGGGCGCGGCCCGCTATCGCGGAACTCCCAATAATTCGGAGCGAAGACATGACGATTTCGGTTGGCGACAAACTGCCTGACGCGACCTTCAAGACGATCGGCGCGGACGGCCCCGTCGCGATCACCACCGGCGAACTGACGGCCGGCAAGAAGGTGGTGCTGTTCGGCGTGCCGGGCGCGTTCACGCCGACCTGCTCGAACAACCATCTGCCGGGCTATCTGGAGAATTACGACGCGCTGAAGGCCAAGGGCGTCGACACGATCGCCGTCGTCGCCGTCAACGACATCCACGTCATGACCGCCTGGGCGCGCTTCACCGGCGGCGAAGGCAAGCTCGTGTTCCTGGCCGACGGCAGCGGCGAATTCGCCAAGAAGTGCGGGCTCGACGTCGACCTTTCGGCCGCCGGCATGGGCCTGCGCGCAACGCGTTTCTCGATGATCGTCGAGGACGGCACGATCACCGCGCTCCACAGCGGCGACGCGCCCGGCAAGGCGGTTGAATCGGGCGCGGCGAAGATTTTGGAGACGCTCTAGGCTTTACGGGTCGCATTGCCCATCAGGCGCGGCTTTCGGGCCGGTGCGAGAGGCGTCTCGGGGGTTGCCGGGGGCGCCTTTTTCTTTGACTTGAAGGGGGCCATGGCGAGGCGGGCGAGTTCGTCGGCGCGCTCGTTTTCGGGGTGGCCGGCATGGCCTTTGACCCAGTGCAGCGTGACGTCGTGCTTCTGGCGCGCGGCGTCGAGCGCCTGCCACAATTCGGCGTTCTTGACCGGCTTCTTGTCGGCGGTTCGCCAGCCATTCTTCTTCCAGCCGTGAATCCACTTGGTCAGGCCGTCGCGGACGTAGTTGGAGTCCGTGTAGAGATCGGCCTTGACCGGCTCCTTCAGCGCCTGCAGAGCCGAGATGGCGGCTAGGAGTTCCATGCGGTTGTTGGTCGTGTCGGCTTCGCCGCCGGACAGTTCCTTTTCGATGTCGCCGAAGCGCAGGATCGCGCCCCAGCCGCCGGGCCCCGGATTGCCCGAGCAGGCGCCGTCGGTGAAAATGTCGACATGTTTGGTCATCGGGGCAGTCCGTATTCGGCGGCGGAGGCCACCTGCCGGTGGAAGCGCATCTTGCGCAGATATTCGAGCGGGTCCTTCTTGACGACGAGGCTGCCGGCCGGCGTGTTCACCCAGTCGTAGAGCCGGGTCAGCATGAAGCGCAGCGCCGCGCCGTGGGCGAGCGTCGGCAAGGCGGCGGCTTCGGCTTCGGAGAGCGGGCGGACGGAGGTGTAGCCCTTCAGGAGTGCGGCGCCCTTGGTCAGGTTGAAGGCGTGGTCGCGCTCGAAGCACCATGCGTTGAGGCAGATCGCGACGTCGTAGGCGAGGAAATCGGTGCAGGCGAAGTAGAAGTCGATCAGGCCGGGCTCCGCGCCGAGGAAGAGCACGTTGTCGGGGAAGAGATCGGCGTGGATGGTGCCGACGGGTAAGTCGCGCGGCCAGTCCGCTTCGACGCGGGCAAGGTCGGCGTCGGTCTCGGCGGCGAGGCCCGGCTCGACCTCGTCGGCGCTGGGATGGGCCTTGTCCCAGATCGCGCGCCAGCCTTCGATCGAAAGCGCGTTGGGGCGCGTCATCGTGAAGTCCGCGCCGGCCAGGTGCATGCGTGCGAGCGCTTCGCCCACCGCGCGGCACTGTTCGGCGCTCGGGCGGCGCGGCCACATGCCTTCGAGGAAGGAGACTATGGCGGCGGGACGGCCGGCAAGTTCGCCGATCAGGGGGCCGGCCTTCGGCGCGATCGGCACCGGGCAGCGCACGCCGCGCGCGGCCAGATGCTGCTTCAGGCCGAGGAAGAACGGCAGGTCGTCGCGGTTGACCCGTTTTTCGTAGAGCGTCAGGAAATAGACGCCGGCCGTCGTGTGGAGCAGATAGTTCGTGTTCTCGACGCCCTCGGCGATGCCCTTGTAGGAGGTCAGCGTGCCGATGTCATAGGCCGTCAGGAAGTCGGCGAGTTCGATCTCGTTGATGTCGGTATAGACGGCCATGGAAACCCGAAGCGTGCGATTTGATATCGTCTAGACGCTTCCGTTGACGAACGCCATGTCGGCATTCGTCAATTCCACATCACGCAGCGCGCTCATGACGGGGAAGTTCTCGGTTTCCTCGGCGGTGATCACCACGTCGAGCGTGACGTCGTAACGGGCGCGGAAGGCCTGGATGATCTCGTCGATGATGATCTCGGGCGCCGAGGCGCCGGCCGACAGGCCGAGGACCGAGATGTCGCCGATCTCGTCCCACGGAATCTCGCTCTCGCGCTGGACCAGAAGCGCACGCGTCGCCCCTGCCCGCTCGGCGACCTCGACGAGGCGGCGTGAATTGGAAGAATTCGGGGCGCCGACGACGAGGAAGAAATCGGCGCCGGGAGCCGCTTCCTTGACTGCCTCCTGGCGGTTCGTCGTCGCATAGCAGATCGATTCGGCGGCGGGCGCCTGGATGTGCGGGAACCGCTCCTGCAGCGCACGGATGACACCGGCGGTGTCCTCGACGGAAAGCGTCGTCTGGGTGACGAAGCCGAGATCCGTCTCGGGCGCGAAATCGAGGGTGGCGACTTCCGCCTCGGTCTCGACCAGCGTCACGTCGCCCTCGGGCAACTGGCCCATCGTGCCGATGACTTCGGGATGGCCGGCATGGCCGATCAGCACGACATGGCGGCCGAGGCGCGAATGGCGCATCGCCTGCTTGTGGACCTTGGAGACGAGCGGGCAGGTCGCATCGAGGTAGAAGAGATTGCGCGCCTGCGCATCCGCCGGCACCGATTTCGGCACGCCATGGGCGGAAAAGACGACCGGCTTGTCGGCGTGGGCCGCAGGGATTTCCTCGAGTTCCTCGATGAACACCGCGCCGCGCGCCTTCAGCCCCTCCACCACGTACTTGTTGTGAACGATCTCGTGGCGGACATAGACGGGCGACCCGTATTTCTTCAGCGCCAGAACCACGATCTGGATGGCGCGGTCGACGCCGGCGCAAAAGCCGCGCGGCTCGCACAGTCTCAACGTCAGGGGGCGCTTCTCGACGGTCATCACATCTCTCTTCGCGAAGGCCCGGACATGCGGTCTCGACCGGCCGGTGTCAAGGTTTGCGCCGCGATCGCCAGAACCAGGCGGCCAGCACGCCGACGAGCGCGAGGGCGAGGCCGTACCAGGTGATCGCGTATTGGAGATGGTTGTTGGGCAAGTCGATCATGGTGACGCCGCCGATCGGCAGGCCGCCCGGATTGGCGGTCTCGTCGGCGTCGAGGAAGAAGGGCAGCACCTCGACCCCATCGGGCAGGCCCGCCGTCGCGGCCATTTGGTCGATGTCCTTCCAGAAGAAGATGTTCTTCTCCGGCTCGTTCTCGGGCACGATGAAGGATGGCTTTTCGTGGAGGCGATCGCGGGCGAGCCCTTCGATCGTGACGCGTCCCTCCACCTGACCTTCTGCGCGGGTCTGGGCATCCTTGCGATCGAAAGGCACGAAGCCGCGATTGACGAACAGGAAGCGGCCATCGTCGAGCCGCAACGGCGTATAGACGTAATAGCCCGACCCGCCCTGGTGGGTGGCGAAGAAATGCCGCTCCGAACCGTGGACGAACGTGCCTTCGACCCACGCCGGCCAGTAGTCGACGTCGCCGGCGCCAGCTTCCAGCGCCTCGATCTCGGCGAGCGGGCGCGGGGCGCCGGCGATGCGCTCGGCGATCGTCGCCAGAAGGTCTTCCTTCCAGTGCAGGCGCTGCACCTGCCAGGTGCCGAGGACGAGCAGGGCAACGAGCACGACGACGCTGCCGATGCCGAGGCCGGCCGCCCAGAAGCGGCCCATGCGGGGTGTTTCGATATCGGTCATTTCGGTCTGTCGAGCCGGCCTTCGGCCGCCTTGTTGGCATATTGAAGCGTGATGAGGAGGCCCTTGGCGAGGCGCATGGCGCCGAGGGAAAGCCCGATGGCGAGCGGCACCCAGATCAGGAAGTGCAGCCAGAGCGGCGGCTGGTAGGATACTTCGACGTAGAGCGCGAGCCCCACGACCACGAAGCCGATGATCAGAATGACGAAGGCGGCCGGCCCGTCGCCGGAATCGGCGAACGAATAGTCGAGCCCGCAGGCCTCGCAGCGGGCGTCGACGGCGAGGAAGCCCGAGAACAACCGCCCCTCCCCGCAACGCGGGCAGCGCGCGGCCAGCCCCGCGCGGACCGGGTCGACGTGCGGGTAGTGTGCGCGGTCATCTGCGCCAGCGCTCATGGACAGGCTCCTACTAACAATGAAGGCGTTGATAGCGTATCTAGCTGTAAGCACCAATGTGACGTGGACGCACGGGGAGTTCGGGATGCCACATTCTTCAATCATCGTCCGAGCGGAATGGGATGACGACGCGCGGGTCTGGGTCGCGTCCAGTGGAGACATATCGGGCCTCAGCGTCGAAGCGGCTACTATCGAAGCGCTAGAGCCGAAAGTGCTGGCCGCCATCGAGGACCTGCTTGAACTCAACGGCGATGCGTTCGAGCTCGCCGAAATTCCAGTCCATTTCCTTGCGCAGCATGTCTCGCGCGTGACGAATCCCCGGCACTAAACGGACCATGGCCAGCTATTTGAAGGAACTGAAGCGGCTCCTCGAAGAGAGCGGCTGCCATTTCCATCGCGATGGCCGTGGTGATCACGAAATCTGGTTCAGCCCGATCAGCAATCGATACTTCACGATCGATCGCGGAACGAAATCGCGGCACACGGCCAACGAAACGCTGAAACAGGCAGGTCTGCCAAAAGCATTCTGAGGCCGGTCGAGCGACGCCGAATTCCGTCATCCCGCGCGTCAAAAGCAAAACGGCCGCGCTTTGGCGCGGCCGTTTTTCGTTTCGGTGACCGAACCGGTCAGTGGTGGGCGATCGGGGCGCCGATGGAGGCCCAGACGTAGATGGCGACGAAGAGGAACAGCCAGACGACGTCGACGAAGTGCCAGTACCAGGCAGCCGCCTCGAAGCCGAAATGCTTCTCCTTGGTGAAGCCGTCATTCATCGCGCGGACCAGGCAGACGATCAGGAAGATCGTGCCGACGAAGACGTGGAAGCCGTGGAAGCCGGTCGCCATGTAGAAGGTGGCGCCGTAGATGGAGCCGGCGAAGTCGAACGGGGCGACCGAATACTCGTAGATCTGGACGCAGGAGAAGAGGATGCCGAGCACGACCGTGAGCGCAAGGCCCCAGATCAGGCCCTTGCGGTCGTCATGCAGCAGCGCATGGTGCGCCCAGGTGACCGTGGTGCCCGACAGGAGCAGGATGATCGTGTTGTAGAGCGGCAGGTGGAACGGGTCGAGGACCTCGATGCCGGCCGGCGGCCACTGACCGCCCGTATACTCCGTCCGCGCGACCTGGGCGGCCTCGTCGTAAAACAGGCTGGCGTCGAAGAAGGCCCAGAACCAGGCGACGAAGAACATCACCTCGGAGGCGATGAACATGATCATGCCGTAGCGCAGGTGAAGCGACACGACGCGGGTGTGGTGGCCTTCGCGGCCTTCCTTGATCGTGTCCGACCACCACGCATACATGACGTAGAGGATGATCGCGAGGCCGATATAGAACAGCCAGGGACCCGCCAGATTGATGCCCAGAAGGCGGAACTGGCCGCCATTCAGGTACTGGAGGTAGCCGACGCCGCCGAGCATCATGATGAAGGCGCCGACGGAGGCGATGAACGGCCAGGGGCTCGGGTCGATAATGTGGTAGTCGTGGTTCTTTGCGTGTGCGTCTGCCATTTCAACCCCCGAATTCGGAATCGGCCGCTGCGTTGTTCTTGTCCCCCTCACCCGACTTCGCGGCGACCGAGGCGGGCTCGGCGACGGGGAAGAAGGTGTAGGACAGCGTAATCGTCCTGACGTCCTTGAGTTCGGGAACGTTCACGATCTCAGGATCGACATAGAAGACAACCGGCATATCCATGGATTCGCCCGGTTGCAATTCGGTATCGGTGAAACAGAAGCATTCCACCTTCATGAAATAGGCGCCGGCCAGATGCGGCGAGACGTTGAAGCTCGCGCGGCCCATGGCAGGGCGCTTCGAGGTATTGGTCGCGCGGTAGGCGACCTGCGTCGTCTCGCCGATCTTCAGCGTCGTCGAGCGCTGGACGGGCTCGAACTTCCACGACAGGCCACCCGAGACATTGGCATCGAAGCGGACGTTGATGTCGCGGTCGAGCACGGTCCGGGAATACTGCTCGACGCGCTGCGTCGTGCCGCCATAGCCGGTGATCTGGCAGAAGAGTTCGTAAAGCGGAACCGCCGCATAGGCGACGCCGATCATCGAGGAAAAGAACACGGTGCAGGCAATCGCGACGGTGCGGTTGCGCTTCTGCTTGTCCTTGTCGAGCGTATAGTTCTGAGCCATCGCCTGCCTCCTTACATCGGCCGAACGAGGATTTCGGGACCGAACTTGGTCAGCGTCGCGACGTAGAAGATGACGACCAGCGCGACGAGCGCGAGCGCGATGGCGACCGAGCGGCGGCGGCGCGCCTTCTTCTGCTGTTCGGTGAGTTCGACGGTCTCGAGCGGCTCCATGATCAAAGCCCCATCAGGCGGCCGATGGCCACGTCGGCGAGCAGTACGGCGAAGATCGCGAAAAGGTAGACCAGCGAATAGCCGAACAGCGCCTTGGCGGGGCCCATCGCCCGGTCCGATTCGGGCATCTTGAGGACCTTCCAAGCATACCAGACGAAGGCCGCGCCGAACGCCAGCGCGACGACGCCATAGACCGCGGACGTCATGCCGATCAGCCAGGGCGCGACGCCGATGGCGGCGACGAGCAGCGAATAGGCGAAAATCTGGCGCTTGGTCGACGCCTCGCCTGCGACGTTCGGCATCATCGGGATGCCGACGCTGCCGTAGTCCTGCGACTTGAAGAGCGCCAGCGCCCAGAAATGGGGCGGCGTCCACAGGAAGATGATGAGGAAGAGGACGACGCTTTCGAGCGAGACGGAGCCGGTGACGGCGGCCCAGCCGATCATCGGCGGGAAGGCGCCGGCGGCGCCGCCGATGACGATGTTCTGCGGCGTCGAGCGCTTCAGCCACATCGTATAGACGACGGCGTAGAAGAAGATGGTGAAGGCGAGGAGCGCGCCGGCGAGCGGGTCGACCAAGAGGCCGAGGGTCATCACGGACAGGACCGACAGCACGATGCCGAAGGCGAGCGCCTGGTCGGGCGTCACCTTGCCGGCCGGGATCGGTCGCTTGGCGGTGCGCGACATGACGGCGTCGATGTCCGCGTCGTACCACATGTTCAACGCGCCGGATGCACCGGCGCCGACGGCGATGGCGAGGATCGCGATCAGCGCGAGGACCGGATCGATCGCGCCGGGCGCCGTCGCCAGACCGACGAAGGCGGTGAAGATCACCAGCGACATGACGCGCGGCTTCAACAGCGCCAGGAAGTCGCCGGGCATGGCTTCGGACACGCGGAATTCCGGCGCGTCCGTCAGGCTGTGCTTTTCGACCAGGGCCATTTGCTACTCGTCACTCTCTTATTCGGAGAAACCGCCGGATGGCCGGCGGTTTCGTTGTTGGGTGCCGTATTGCGAGGTCACTTGACCTTGGGAAGCTGTTCCCACTGGTGGAACGGAGGTGGCGAAGAGAGCTGCCATTCGAGCGTCGTCGCACCCTCGCCCCACGGATTGGCGCCGGCCTCGCGCTTCTTCGAGAAGGCCTCGAAGACGCCGTAGAGGAAGACCAGCACGCCGATGGCCGAAAGGTACGAGCCGTAAGACGAGACGAGGTTCCAGCCCGCATACGCATCCGGATAGTCGATGTAGCGGCGCGGCATGCCGGCCAGACCCAGGAAGTGCTGCGGGAAGAAGATCAGGTTCACGCCGACGAAGGTGATCCAGAAGTGCAGACGGGCGATGAACGAATTGTACATGTAGCCGGTCATCTTCGGGAACCAGTAGTACCAGGCCGCAAAGATCGCGAACACGGCACCCATCGACAGCACGTAGTGGAAGTGCGCAACGACGTAGTAGGTGTCGTGATAGGAGCGGTCGAGGCCGGCATTGGCGAGCTGGACGCCCGTCACGCCACCGACGGTGAACAGGAAGATGAAGGCGATCGCCCACAGCATCGGCGTGCGCAGCGAGATCGACCCGCCCCACATCGTCGCGATCCAGGAGAAGATCTTGATGCCTGTCGGCACCGCGATGACCATCGTCGCGAACACGAAATAGCGCTGCGTGTTGAGCGACAGGCCGGTCGTGTACATGTGGTGCGCCCACACGACGAAGCCGACGGCGCCGATCGCGACCATGGCGTAGGCCATGCCGAGATAGCCGAAGACGGGCTTGCGCGAGAAGGTCGCGATGATGTGGCTGACGATGCCGAAGCCCGGCAGGATCAGGATATAGACTTCCGGGTGACCGAAGAACCAGAAAAGGTGCTGGTAGAGGATCGGGTCGCCGCCGCCTTCGGGCGCGAAGAAGGCCGTGCCGAAATTGCGGTCCGTCAGGAGCATGGTGATGCCGCCGGCCAGAACCGGGAGCGACAGCAGCAGGAGGAAGGCGGTGATCAGCACCGACCAGGCGAAGAGCGGCATCTTGTGCAGCGTCATGCCCGGGGCGCGCATGTTGAAGATGGTGGTAATGAAGTTGATCGCGCCAAGGATCGACGAGGCGCCGGCGATATGCAGCGACAGGATCGCCAAATCCATCGCCGGCCCGGGCGAACCCATGGTCGAAAGCGGCGGATACATCGTCCAGCCGGTGCCCACGCCATAGCCGCCGGCCGCGCCGGGGACGAACATCGAGATGAGCAGCAGCAGGAAGGCGGGCGGAAGCAGCCAGAACGAAATGTTGTTCAGACGCGGGAACGCCATGTCCGGCGCGCCGATCATGATCGGGATCATCCAGTTGGCGAAGCCGCCGATCAGCGCGGGCATGACCATGAAGAAGATCATGATCAGGCCGTGGCCGGTCGTAAACACGTTGTACATGTGCTTGCCGGCGTCGAGCGCGGCATCCTCGGGGATGCCGTAGACCATCGAGGCAAGGCCGTGGAAGATCTGGATGCCCGGCTCCTGGAGCTCCCAGCGCATCATGACCGACATGAAGCCGCCGACGACGCCCGCAAAGATCGCGAAGATCAGATAGAGGGTGCCGATATCCTTGTGGTTCGTCGAATAGACCCAGCGCGTCCAGCCGTAAGGCTTGTGATCGTGGTCGTCGTGAGCAGCAGCGCCTGCCATTTTCCCGCTCCGTTCATTGTTCGGTAGCATCGGACCGAAAGGTGGAATCCGGTTTTCGGGGATTCCGATGCTCAATCAGTAATCTGTCGGCTCAGTTGCCGGCGTCAGCTACGTCCTGGGTGCCTTCGATCGCGGCGGTCAGCGCGCGGTTCGCATCGCCGAGATTTTCGCCGGCGGCGACCCGCCACTCGTCGAAAAGCTCCTGGCTCACGACGCGGATGGCGATCGGCATGAAGGCGTGATCCTTGCCGCACAGCTCCGAGCACTGGCCATAGTAGAGACCTTCCCGCGTGGCGCGGAACCACGTTTCGTTGATGCGGCCCGGCACGGCATCGACCTTGACGCCGAAAGCGGGCATCGCGAAGGCGTGCAGAACGTCGGCTGCGGTGACGAGGAGGCGAACCGTGGTGTCGACCGGCACGACGACTTCATTGTCGACGGCGAGGAGCCGCGGATAGGTCGCCATGTCCTCCTTGCCGGCAGCGGCGCGGTCGCCTTCCTGCAGCATGATCGAGGAGAAGGTGACCGTCTGATCCTCTTCGGTGTCGGCCTGGTACTCATATTCCCAGTACCACTGGAAGCCGGTCGCCTTGACCGTCATCGTCGGGTCTTCGTCGGGATCGTATTGGGCGGTCAGAAGCTGGAAGGACGGAACCGCCAGAAAAAGCAGAATCACCACCGGCGCTACGGTCCAGACGACCTCGATCAGCGTGTTGTGGCTGGTGCGCGACGGCACCGGATTCTTGCTCGCGCGGTACTTGATGATGACCCAGGCGAGCAGCGCCGACACGAACAGGGTGATCGGCACGATGAACCACAGCGTGTACTGCTCGAACCAGCGGATCTGCTCCATGATCGGCGTCGCGGCTTCCTGGAAGCCAAGCTGCCAGGGGCGCGGCTGGTCGGCCAACGCGGCCGTCGCCGCCAGTGCGGCGCCTGCCGTGCTGAGGCCCAAAAGGAACTTCTTCATCACCCTCTCGTCTCCCGGATCGTCCGTCGCGCAGCGCCAATGCGGCAGCCGCCACGCGGATTGCATGGCTTTCGTCGCGCGTTCAAATCATACTCCGGGTTCGACCGCAAGAAAGCCATCAATGGATGTGTGCGGCATTTTTGCGCGCGCGCACACCAAGCGCGCCAAAGCGCCCTCAATTCGCTCGATTTGTGGAAAAACCCTGCCGGATCGGCCCGCAACCGCCATCGGCCGGCCTTCGACAAACAAGGTGTGGAAGATGATGCGCGTCTTGCGATACACCTTGTTCCCACCTCCATCCGCGATTCGCAGGATCAAGATGACGCTCTTCCCAAGCCTCCGCCCGGCCCTTGCCACGCTCACCATCGGCGCCGCCCTGATTTCCGGCAGCGCACTGGCGCAGCAGGCGCCGCAAGGCGCGGTGCGCTCCACGCATGGCGCGTGGTCGCTGATCTGCGACACGCCCGCCGGCTCGACCTCCGAGCAATGTGCGCTGATCCAGAACGTCGTCGCCGAAGACCGGCCGGAGGTCGGGCTTTCCGTCGTGGTGCTGAAGACCGCCGACAACCAGGCCGAAATCCTGCGCGTGCTGGCGCCGCTCGGCGTGCTCCTGCCCAACGGGCTCGGCCTCAACGTCGACGGCGAGGACATCGGCCGCGCCTATTTCGTGCGCTGCTTCCAGGATGGCTGCTATGCCGAGGTGATCCTCGAGGAGCCGCTGAAGACGACGCTGAGGAACGGCGATGCGGCAACGTTCATCGTCTTTCAGACGCCCGAGGAAGGCATCGGCATTCCGGTCGAGCTCGAAGGCTTCGGCGAAGGCTTCGACGCCCTTCCATAAACAAAAAAACGGCGGATCACTCCGCCGTTTTCTTAGTCTATTCAGGCAAGCGCCGCCTTCACGGTTTGAGCGAACGGGGTCGTCGGACGCCCGATCAGCTTCGAAAGCGTGCGACCATCATCGAAAAGCGCGCCCTTTCCGGCAGCCGCATCCCAACCTGCGATCGCAGCGCTGAGGCCGGCAGGTAGTCCGAATCCCTCGAGGGTCCTGGCGTAGTCGGCTTGCGGCGTGTCGGTATAGGCGATCGGTTTACCCGTCTGCTTCGAGACTTCCGCAGCCAGTTCAGCCAGCGAGAACGAATCGTCTCCGGCAAGTTCATATGTCTTGCCGTCATGGCCGGGAGTCGTCAGCACCGCCACAGCTGCGTCCGCATAGTCGGCCCGCGCCGCAGATGCGATGCGCCCCTCGCCCGCCGAGCCGATCAGCGCGCCAGCTGCAACGGCCCCTTCCAGCGAGCCGGTGTAGTTTTCCGTGTACCAGCCGTTGCGGAGGATCGTGTAGGGGATGCCGGACGCCTTCAGTTGCTTCTCCGTCTCGGCATGTTCGGCAGCAAGGCTAAGCGGCGAGGTGTCCGCGCGCAAAAGGCTCGTATAGACGATCCGCTTCACGCCGTTCTTCTTCGCCGCCTCGATGACGTTGTAATGCTGGGCTGCGCGCTTGCCGACTTCGCTCGACGAGATCAAAAGCAGGGTATCGACCCCCTTCAGGGCGGCATCGAGCGAAGCTTCGTCCTCATAGTCCGCGCGACGGACCTCGACGCCGAGATCGGCGGCCTTTTCCGGCGAACGGACCAGAGCGATGATCTGTTCTTTCGTCTGCGCCTTTGATTTATCGATTACGATGCGGCCGAGTTGGCCGGTCGCGCCTGTCACTGCAATTGTCATCTTGGGTCTCCTTTGTTGGTGGAACTCATGTAGGCACGTTGCTAATTTTTCGTAAGTACCTACATTTATGTAAGTATGGTTTTATGGATGGACGGAGCGTTTCATGAATCTGACCGCTAAAATGGAGCGAGGCGACCTGATGGCTGCTGCGTGCCCTTCGCGCGAAGTCTTGAAACACGTGACCAGCCGATGGGGCGTGCTCGTGCTGATCGCCTTGCAGGACAAGACACTGCGGTTCAGCCAGTTGCGACGGCGCGTCGGTGGCGTCAGCGAGCGGATGCTGGCGCAGACGCTGCAATGGCTCGAAGGTGACGGGCTCGTGAAGCGCGTGGCACATGAGGTCGTGCCGCCGCATGTCGACTACAGCCTGACGCCGCTCGGGCTGGAGGCCGCCGAAAGAGTCGCTGCGCTTGCCGACTGGATCGAGACGAGCCTGCCAGCGATTGCAGCGCATCGTAAAGTCGGGGTCTGAGGTCGCGCCGGACGAGCGGCCTGCCTATATAGGCCTGAACGAATCCCCACGGAGACCTCTCGTGACCCAGCGCTTGATCGAACAGTTCGACATTTCCGAAGAGGCCGTGCGCCGGATCGTCGCCGAGACGGTTGGCGGGTCGGACGATGGCGAGCTCTTCCTCGAATATCGCGAGGGCGAGGCGCTGGTGTTCGACAATGGCCGGCTGAAGACGGCAAGTTTCAACACCGACAAGGGGTTCGGGCTGCGCGCGGTCGCGGGCGAAGCGGTCGGCTATGCGCATGCCAATGAATTGTCGCAGGCAGCGCTCTTGCGCGCCGCGGATGCGGTCGGCGCCGTGAAGGCGGGCCATTCGGGCACGCTTGCCGCCGCGCCGCAGGGTACCAACCGGAAACTTTACGGCGACGCCAACCCGATCGCCGAGCCCGGCTTTGCTGAGAAGGTGAAGCTTCTGCAGGACATCGACGCCTGGTTGCGGGGGCGCGACCCGCGTGTGCGGCAGGTGACGGCCTCGCTTGCCGCGTCGTGGCAGCATGTCGAGATCGTACGCGCGGACGGGCGGATCGCGACCGACGTGCGCCCTCTCGTCCGCTTCAACGTCGCGGTCGTCGTCGGCGATGGTGACCGGCAGGAAACGGGCTCCTACGGCGCGGGCGGGCGCAAGGGCTTCGGCGAATTCCTCGCCGACGAAAGCTGGCAGTTCGCGGCAAGCGAGGCGCTGCGGCAGGCGTTGGTGAACCTCGAAGCCGAGGACGCGCCGGCCGGCACGTTCGACATCGTGCTCGCCAATGGCTGGCCGGGCGTGATGCTGCATGAAGCCGTCGGACACGGGCTCGAAGGCGATTTCAACCGCAAGAAGACCTCCGCCTTTTCCGGCCTGATGGGCCAACAGGTCGCCGCCAAAGGCGTGACGGTCGTCGACGACGGCACGATTTCGGAGCGGCGCGGATCGCTGACGATCGACGACGAAGGCACGGCGACCAACCGCACCGTGCTGATCGAAGACGGCAAGCTCGTCGGCTACATGCAGGACCGCCAGAACGCGCGGCTGATGGGCATGGCGCCGACCGGCAACGGACGCCGCGAATCCTATGCACACCAGCCGATGCCGCGCATGACAAACACCTATATGACCGGCGGCGACCATACGCCTGAGGAGATCATCGCCTCGGTGAAGGACGGCATCTACGCTGTCTCGTTCGGCGGCGGGCAGGTCGATATCACGTCGGGCAAGTTCGTCTTCGGCTGCACCGAAGCCTACCGCATCGAAAACGGCAAGGTGACGCAGCCGATCAAGGGCGCGATGTTGATCGGCAACGGGCCGGACGCGATGCACCGCGTTTCGATGATCGGCAACGACATGAAGCTCGACACCGGCATCGGCATGTGCGGCAAGGCCGGCCAGGGCGTGCCGGTGGGGGTGGGACAGCCGCATCTGCGGATGGATCGGATGACGGTGGGTGGGACGAAGGCTTAGGTCAGATCCAGGACGCGGCCGACTTCGGCAGCCGGCCCTCTGGATCGATGATCTCCAGCCTCGGCCCGTCCGAATTGTTCCAGCGCCAGAGCGCCACGCATGTGCCGCCCTTCGACATGAAGGAAGGATAGACGACGCCGTCTATCCCCTGGTCGAGAAGGCGCTCGCGCAGGGCGTACGTTAAGGGTTTCGCCCCGGCGTCAACGATCTGTCGCCATTCGCAATCATGGATCGACGCGTCGGCGCCGTATTCGGCAAGCGCCTCTGGATCGGTCAAGTCGGCAAGCGTCGCGTCGGATAGTTCGAGGCGAACGATCAGGGCCGGGTGCTGGACGAAGCCCTGATTGTACTCCGCCCACGCGGTCGACAACTCGCGCGCAGCATAGATGGTCGGCGCGCCGACCGGATTCCAGCGTCCGCCGAACCGTGCCGCCCCCTCACCCGACAACGGCGCGAAAGACCAACGCGGCACGAAGGCGCGCCAGAGCGCGACCGGCGTCTGATCAGGCATAGATTCCGGCGCGCACCGATTCGAGATAGGCGAGCACCTTGTCGCCCTTGCCCTCGCCGACCAGATCGTAGGCCGTCTTGCCGGCCCAGCCGGGGATGGGCTGGTGCTTGAACCAGATTGCGGCGCGGGCATCGTTGCCGGTCATTTCCGCTGCCATGGCGAGGATGCGGACCAACGGGCTCAGCGCCGCGTCGACCTTGCGTCCGCCTTTGACTGAAGCAAGCGTGTTGCGTGCAATGCCGACGAGGCCAGCCAATTCGCTCATCGTGACGCCGAGCCGCTCGGCCACGCGGCGCGGCGATAGGAACGGCGTCGCGTCATCGCCATAATGGGACGCGAAAGCATCCAGAGTTGCCATGATCACGCCTCCTGTGGTGCGCCGGATTTCAAACTCATGCTCAATATGAGCGCAATTAACGCTCAATTCAAGACAGGAACGAGCGCAGTGCAGCTAGCGCTCACCGTCGCTTCTTCGGCTTCTCCAACAGCGCAACCGCCTCGACATGCGGCGACCAGAGGAACTGGTCGACGGGCGTGACCGATTTCAGGGCGTAGCCGCCAGAGATCAGGATTTCGAGGTCGCGGGCGAGCGTGACGGGGTTGCAGGAGACGGCGGCGACGTGAGGAACCGACGAGCGGGCGATCTGCCTGGCCTGATCTTCCGCGCCGGCGCGGGGCGGGTCGAAGACGAGGCCGTCGAAGCGGGCGTCGAGTTCCTTGAAGGTGAGCGGGCGGCGGAAGAGATCGCGCTTTTCAGTGGTGACGGTCTTCAGGCCTTCGCCGAAACGGAAGGCACGGTCGAGGGCGGCGAGCGCCGGGGCGTCGGCCTCGACGGCGTGGACCTGCGATCGCTTCGCCAATCTCAGCGAAAACGTGCCCCAGCCGCAGAAGAGGTCGGCGACGTTCTTCGCCTTGCGCAAATGGTCGGTGACGAGCGTCGCCATCGCCTCTTCGGCGTGGGCGACCGCCTGCACGAAGGCGCCGGGCGGCGGCATGACGGCGATTTCGCCGGCCATCAGCACCGACTTTCTCGGCTCGATGACGATCTCACCGTCGACGCTCACGCGCGCGAAGCCGGCGCTCATCGCGAAGCGGGAGACGGCGGTGCGGGCGTCGTCGGTGAACTTGCCCGCGTCGCGCAATTCGATGTCGAGGCCGGTTTCGCTGGCGGTGACGGCCATGCGGAAGGCGTCGCCGGTGTTGCATGCGATGCGCGCGAGTTCGCGCAGCTTGCCGAGCGAAGTGACGATGGCCGGAACCGAGATCGGGCATTCCTCGATGTCGACGATCTGGTGCGACAGCGCCTGATTGTAGCCGAGCAGCATGCCGCGCTCGGTGCGGCGGACGGCGAAGACGACGCGGCGGCGGGAATGCGGCGGGCAGGCGACGATGTCGCCGACGGGCGCGTCGATGCCCCTGCCCTTCAAGGCGGCGACGACCTTGTCGCGCTTCCAGCCAAGATAGGCGGGCATCGCCATGTGCTGCAGGGCGCAGCCGCCGCAGGTGCCGAAATGGCGGCAAGGCGGCGCGACGCGTTCGGGCGATGGATCGAGAATGGCGAGGAGGTCGGCGCGGTTCTTGCCGACGGCGGCCGTGACGCGCTCACCGGGCAGCGTGAAGGGCACGAAGACCTGGCCGTTGCCGGCGGGGGCGACGCCGTCGCCCTGCGCGCCCAGATGGTCGATGGTGAGCGCGGTGCTCATCGGTTCTTTACTCCGGCCAACAGAAATTCGCGGTTGCCGTCGCCACCTTCGATGGGCGACGGGATGAGGCCGGTCGCGCGCCAGCCGGGCATGGCGTCGAGCCAGGCGCGCAGGTCCTCGGCGACGATCGCCGCCTGTGCCGGATCGCGCAGGAGACCGCCCTTGCCGATCGCATCGCGGCCCGCCTCGAACTGCGGCTTGACGAGGAAGACGCCGCGCGCGCCTGGCGCCGCAAATGTGAGCGCGGGCGGCAGGGCCAGCTTCAGAGAGATGAAGGAGATATCGGAGACGAGGAAATCGGGCGCGATGCCGTTCAGGTGCTCGGCAGAAAGGTCGCGGGCGTTGAGGCGCTCGATGGAGGTCACGCGTGGGTCCGCGGCCAGGGTCGCGTCAAGCTGGTCATGGCCGACATCGATGGCGAAGACATGCGCCGCGCCGCGGTCGAGCAGGATCTGCGTGAACCCGCCGGTGGAGGCACCGATGTCGAGCGCGGTCGTGCCGGTGACATTGAGACCGAAGGCGTTGAGTGCGTGGACGAGCTTGAGAGCCGCGCGGGAGACGTAATCCTGCGCCGGATCATCGACGGTGATTTCGGCATCCAAGGAAACGCCGAGCCCGGGTTTGGTCACGACCGCGCCGACGACCGTAACCGTGCCGCGCAGGATCGCGTCGCGAGCGCGAGAGCGAGAGGCGAAGAGCCCGCGGGTGACGAGCAGTTCGTCGAGGCGAAGCTTTTCCGCGTTCACGCGGTGGCGGCTGCGCGGTCGCGGCCCAAAGCGGCGAAGACGGTGCGCACGATGCCGGCGGAATCGAGCCCCGCATCGGCATACATCTTTTCCGGTTTCGCGTGGTCGGTGAATTCGTCCGGCAGGATCAGCGGGCGGACCTTGATGCCGGTTTCAAGCAGGCCGTCATGGGCGAGGAAGTGCAGGACGTGGCTGGCGAAGCCGCCGATCGCGCCTTCCTCTACGGTGATCAGCACCTCGTGCTCGCGCGCGAGGCGACGGACGAGGTCCTCGTCGAGCGGCTTCGCGAAGCGGGCATCGGCGACGGTGGTGGACAAGCCGGCCGCGTCAAGTTCCTCGGCTGCGAGCAGGCAGTCCGCCAGGCGCGTGCCGAAGGAGAGGAGCGCGACCTTGGTGCCTTGCTTGACGATGCGGCCCTTGCCGATTTCGAGGATTTCGCCCCTCGCTGGTATTTCGACGCCGACACCATTGCCGCGCGGATAGCGGAAGGAGATCGGGCCGTCATCATAGGCAGCGGCGGTGCGCACCATGTGCTTCAGCTCCGCCTCGTCGGCGGCGGCCATGACGACGAAGCCCGGCAGCGAGGCGAGATAGGTGACGTCAAACGCGCCGCAATGGGTCGCGCCGTCCGCGCCGACGAAACCAGCGCGGTCGATCGGGAAGCGGACGGGCAGCTTCTGGATCGCGACGTCGTGGACGACCTGGTCGTAGGCGCGCTGGAGAAAGGTCGAATAGATGGTGGCGAAGGGCTTGAAGCCCTCGGTCGCGAGGCCGGCAGCGAAGGTGACGCCGTGCTGTTCGGCGATGCCGACATCGAAGGTGCGGCCGGGAAATTCCTTGCCGAAATGGTCGAGGCCCGTTCCCGAAGGCATGGCGGCGGTGACCGCGACGATCTTCTCGTCCTCGCGCGCTTCCTGGATCAGCGCGTCGGCGAAGACCTTCGTATAGGCCGGCGCATTGGCGGGGGCCTTGGCCTGCGCGCCGGAGATGACGTCGAACTTGTTGACGCCGTGATATTTGTCGGCGGCTTCCTCGGCGGGCCCGTAGCCCTTGCCCTTCTTGGTCACGACATGGATCAGGATCGGCCCTTCGCCATTGTCGCGCACGTTCTTCAGGACCGGGACGAGATGCTCCAGATTGTGGCCGTCGATCGGGCCGATATGGAAGAAGCCGAGTTCCTCGAACAGCGTTCCACCGGTGACGTAGCCGCGCGCATGCTCGACGGCGCGGGTGATCGCCTTGTCGGCGCGCTTGCCGAGATAGGAGGTCAGCTTCTTTCCGAAATCGCGGATGCCGGCATAGGTCGAGCCCGAAGCGAGGCGCGCGAGATAGTGGCTCATCGCGCCCGAGGGCGGAGCGATCGACATGTCGTTGTCGTTGAGGATCACGATCAACCGCGCGTCTAGCGCGCCGGCATTGTTCATCGCCTCATAGGCCATGCCGGCCGACATCGCGCCGTCGCCGATGACCGCGATGACGTTGTTCTTCGCGCCGGCAAGATCGCGCGCAACGGCCATGCCGAGCCCGGCCGAAATCGATGTCGAGGAATGCGCCGCGCCGAACGGGTCGTATTCGCTTTCGGAGCGCTTGGTGAAGCCGGACAGGCCGTGCTCCTGGCGCAGGGTGCGGATGCGGTCGCGCCGGCCGGTCAGGATCTTGTGCGGATAGGCCTGGTGGCCGACGTCCCAGATGATGCGGTCGGCGGGCGTGTCGAAGACATAGTGCAGTGCGACGGTCAGTTCGACGACGCCGAGCCCCGCGCCCAGATGCCCGCCGGTCTGCGAAACGGCGTCGATCAGCTCGTGACGCAGTTCCTCGGCCAGTTGCGGCAGGTCGCCTTCCTTCAGGCGGCGAAGGTCCGCCGGAACCTTGACCTGGTCCAGAAGCGGCGTCTCGGGGGGTGATTTCACAGGTGCCATGATCTCTCGTCGCGCGTTAACGGGGAGATAGTGGCTCGCTTGCCGAAAGTAAATGCGACGCTCAGTTCTCGGGGAGCGGAATGCGCTCCTCGGCGTCGCCCGGTACGATGTCGAACCGCCCGGTCCGCCACTCCTCCTTGGCCTGCTCGATCCGCTCCTTGGACGATGAAACGAAATTCCACCAGATATAGCGGCGCGAGCCCAGCGAGGCGCCGCCGAACAACATGAAATGCGCGCCGCGTTCGGAGGAAACGACGATCTGGTCGCCCTCCCGGAAGACGAGAAGCTGGTTGTTGGCGAAACGATCGCCGGCAATCTCGACTTCGCCTTCGAGCAGATAGATCGCGCGCTCCTCGGTGTCGGCGGGAATCTCGATGCGCCCGCCCGGCTTCAGCGCGATGTCGACATAGAGTGTGTCGGAAGCCGTGCGGACCGGTGCCTTGAGGCCCGAAAACGAGCCGATGACGACACGGCCGGTCGCCTCCTCGCCGTCTATTTCGGGAAGTTCGACGTGCGCGGTATTCTCGAAAAGCGGCGCGACCTCCTCCTTGTCTTCCGGCAGAGCGAGCCATGTCTGGAGACCGGAAATCGACAGCGGTCCACCGCGCAATTCCTCCGGCGAGCGCTCCGAATGGACGATGCCGCGCCCGGCCGTCATCAGGTTCACGTCACCGGGCTCGATCACCATTTCGGTGCCGAGCGAATCGCGATGCCGGATCTTGCCGTCGAAGAGATAGGTGACCGTGGCAAGCCCGATATGCGGATGCGGGCGCACGTCGAGCGCCTGCCCCGCGCGCAGGATCGCCGGGCCCATGCGGTCGAAGAAAATGAACGGCCCGACGAGCCGGCGGCGTGCGGACGGCAGCGCGCGGCGGACTTCGAGGCCGCCGATGTCATGGGCGCGCGGGATGATCAGCGTTTCGATGGCATCGCAGGCGAACGCGTCGCCGGCGACGGGGTCGGTTCCGGGGAAGAAGCTCATGGGGCCTCACCATGTCAGCAAAGGCACATCATATCGCGAGAGATGGCGATCGTGTGTGACGAATTGCATGCCTTCGACGATCGCCTGCGCCAGCATCAGGCGATCGAACGGATCGGCATGGAAAGGCGGCAACCGCTCGACGAACGCTGCGTGCTCGGGCCTTACATCCAGCAGGTCGAAACCTGTCGTCTGGAATTCGATGATGGCCTCATGGCCAGAAAACGGTGGCGCATCCAGGCGGTCCAACGGGTGCTTGATCGCAACCTCCCAGACCGCGGCTACCGAGACCGAAATCGAGCCGGAATTTGCGGCAATCGTATCCTGTACGTGTTGGGGTATTCGCTCCGGTGTCGTGGCCGCCCAGATCGCGACGTGGGTGTCGAGCAGGAGCCTCACGTCTTCTGCTTTTCTTCGCCGAAGAACATTGCCTCGACATCCGCGTCGAGCGCCTGGAAGGCTTCATAGTCCAGCGGCGGATACTTCGCTCTGGCGTGCCCAAAGCGAATTGTCTTCGCAACGGGCGCGCCGAGCGGAACAAGCTTCGCCGCCGGTTTGCCATTGCGAGCGATGACGATTTCGCTTTCCAAGCCGCTCTCGACCGCTTCCACGAGACGGGACAACGAGGTCTTGGCTTCAAGCATATTGACGGTGGACATCACGCGCTCCTTAGCTAATCCTGGCTAAGATAGCGTTGCATGACACAATTTTCAAGCTCGACCCCTACTCCCCGTCCAACGGCTCCGTGCCCATCGGCTTGCCGTCCCGCGACAGCCTGATCTTCTCGACCTTGTCCTCGGCCGCCTTCAAGAGCTGGTCGCAATGCGCCTTCAGCGCCTCGCCGCGCTCGTAGATGCGGATCGACTGGTCGAGGGGGACGTCGCCGCGTTCCAGGTCGTCGACGATGCGTTCGAGCGCTTCGAGCGCCTGTTCGAAGGTCATCGCCTTGATGTCGGCATTCGGGGTGGTCTGGTCGGTCATGGTCATCCCTTCATCAGGCGGGCGATGTGGACGGCGGCCGAGAAGGCCAGGCCCTGCAAATCGTAACCGCCTTCCAGCAAGCTCACGAGACGGTTGTTGGAGTGGCGTGTCGCGCGCTCCATGAGTTCGCCGGTCGCCCAGTCGAAATCGTCTTCGGTCAGGTTGATCTCGGCCAGCGGGTCGCGGTGGTGGGCGTCGAAGCCGGCGGAGATGATGATGAGGTCGGGCCGGAATTCGTCGAGCGCGGGGAGGACGCGCGAATTGAACGCCTCGCGGAAGGTTTCGCTGCCCGTGCCTGGATCGAGCGGCGCGTTGACGATGTTGCCGGCGCCGGTCTCCGACTTCGCGCCGGTGCCGGGATAGAGCGGCATCTGGTGCGTGGAGCAGTAGAGGACCGACGGGTCGTCGTAGAAGATATCCTGCGTGCCGTTGCCGTGATGGACGTCCCAGTCGACGATCGCGACGCGCTCGGCGCCGTGCGCCTTCTGGGCGTGGCGGGCGGCGATGGCGGCGTGGTTGAAGAGGCAGAAGCCCATCGCCGTCGCCTTCTCGGCATGGTGCCCGGGCGGGCGCGAGGCGACGAAGACGTTGTCGGCGCGGCCGGCGAAGACGTCGTCCACGGCCGCATTGGCAGCGCCAACGGCGGTCAGCGCGGCTTCGAGGCTCTTCGGGCTGACGGTGGTGTCGCCGTCGATGCTCGCCAGACCCTCGGAGGGGATCAGGGCGCGTATCTTGTCGACATGGCTTTGCGGGTGGGCGTAGAGCACGGTTTCGATATCGCCCATCGGCGACAGATGCCGGTCGAGCCGGTCGAAGGCCTCGGCCTCCAGTGCACGTTCTAGCGCGCGCAGGCGATCCGGCCGCTCGGGGTGGCCGGCTGGCATCAGATGTTCGAGATAGATGGGGTGCGTATAGAGACGTGTGACCATGGGCGCTTGATATAGGGCCGATCAGGGCGCGTGACCACGCCCCGATTTCACTTCGGCCGAGCGATCAACAGCGATCAGCTCTGGATGATCTCGGTCGACGCGATTTCGATGCCGAAGCCCTCGAGGCCGATATAGTGGCGCGGGCGGGAGGCGAGCAGCCGGATCGACGAAATGCCGAGATCGCGCAGGATCTGCGCGCCGAGGCCGATCTCGCGCCATTCGTCCTCGCGGACAAGCGCTTCTTCGTGCGCCTCGCGCTCGCCCATCGGCCGGTTGCGCGCATTGTGCGCCACGCCGACCGAGCCCTCGCGCAGATAGACGAGGACGCCGCGTTCGCTACCGAACTTCGACAGGAGATTCTTGAGTTCGGTCCCTGCGCCGAACACGTCGGCGACGACGTCCTCGGTGTGGAGGCGGACCGGCACGTCGCGGCCGTCGCGGATGTCGCCGAAGACGATGGCGAGATGGTGCATCGTGTCCCACGGCAGGCGGTAGGTCAGCGCGCGCGCCTTGCCGCCGGGCGTCTCGATCTCGAAATCGGAGATGCGCTCGATCAGTGTTTCCTGGCGCTGGCGATAGGCGATCAGGTCCGCGACGGAAACTTCCTTCAGGCCGTGCTGGCGGGCGAAGCCCTGCACCTGCGGGCCGCGCATCACCGTGCCGTCATCATTGACGAGTTCGCAGATGACGCCGACCGCCGGGAGGCCGGCGAGCTTGCACAGATCGACCGCAGCTTCCGTGTGGCCGGAGCGCATGAGCACCCCGCCCTCGCGCGCGACGAGCGGGAAGATGTGGCCGGGACGCACGAAATCGGACGCGCCGACATTGCCATTGGCAAGGTTGCGCGCCGTCAGCGTGCGGTCTTCCGCCGAAATGCCGGTGGTGGTGCCGTGCTTGAAGTCGACGGAGACGGTGAAGGCCGTCGAATGCGGCGCGTCATTGTCGGCGACCATGGGGTTCAGGTTCAGCCGCTTGGCGTCCTCGCGCGTCATCGGCGTGCAGACGATGCCCGAAGTGTGGCGCACGATGAAGGCCATCTTCTCGGGCGTGCAGTGCACGGCCGCGACGATGAGATCGCCCTCGTTCTCGCGGCCGTCATCGTCCATGACGACGACGATCTCGCCACGCTCGAAGGCGCGGATGGCTTCGACGGTTTTTTGCTGGTCGTAGGGCATGGAGCGTCTTTCGAAGTGGGGGAGTGGGGGAGCGGGGGAGCGGGGGAGCGGGGGAGATAGGGGAGTAAGGGAGTAGGGAAAAATGAAGGTTGAGCGCCGCGGGCTTCATCCTAGAATTTCACCTACTCCCTTACTCCCCCCCCTCCCTTAATTGACCCGGCCCGTCTGGCCTCGATGTCTCAGATAGTGATCCGCAATCGCGCACGCGACCATCGCCTCACCGATCGGCACGGCGCGGATGCCGACGCAGGGGTCGTGACGGCCCTTGGTGCGGACGTCCACTTCCTGGCCGTCGACGTCGATCGACTGGCGGGTGTTGAGGATGGACGAGGTCGGCTTGACGGCGAAACGGGCGACGACCGGCTGGCCGGTCGAGATGCCGCCGAGAATGCCGCCCGCCTTGTTGGACAGAAAGCGCGGGCCGTCATTGCCCATGCGCATCTCGTCGGCGTTTTCCTCGCCGGTAAAGCGAGCGGCCTCGAAGCCGTTGCCGATCTCGACGCCCTTGACGGCGTTGATCGACATCAGGCCCGACGCGATCTCCTGGTCGAGCTTGGCGTAGATCGGCGCGCCGAGGCCGGCCGGGACATTGTCTGCGACGATCTCGACGATGGCGCCGACGGAGGAGCCAGCCTTGCGGATGCCGTCGAGATAATCCTCGAAGACGGACACGGATTTGGGGTCGGGCGTGAAGAACGGGTTGTCGGCGGACTGGACGAAATCCCAGTCCCAGTTGGCGCGGTCGATGTCCTTGACGCCCATCGAGACGAGCGCGCCGCGCACGACCATGCCGGGCACCACTTTGCGGGCGAGTGCGCCGGCGGCGACGCGGGCTGCGGTCTCGCGGGCCGAAGAGCGTCCGCCGCCGCGATAGTCGCGCAGGCCGTATTTGAGGTCATAGGTGTAGTCGGCGTGGCCCGGGCGGTATTGCCGGGCGATTTCGCCATAGTCCTTGGAGCGCTGGTCGACATTTTCGATCAGCATCGAAACGGGCGTCCCGGTGGTGATGAGTTCGTCGCCGTCCTCGAGCACGCCGGACAGGATCTTCACCTGGTCGGGCTCCTGGCGCTGGGTGACGAAGCGCGACTTGCCGGGACGGCGGCGGTCGAGATCGGCCTGGATGTCGGAAAGCTGGAACCTGATGCCGGGGGGGCAGCCATCGACGACGCAGCCGAGCGCCGGCCCGTGGCTTTCGCCCCAGGTCGTCACGCGAAAGAGATGCCCGAACGTGTTGTGCGACATGCTGGTCCCTGCCCCGCCGGCCCTTCAAGGGCCGTTTCGCCACCGCTTCTATTGGCGTTTTGCCGGAGGGTCAAACCGCGCGGAGTTTTGACACATTGTTTCGATTCAAACATCGTCTCGCGACCCTCCGGAGGATTCCATCTGATGCGCAAGCTCGCCCTTTTCACCGCCGCCGCCACTCTCTTCGCCACCGCGGCCCTCGCCGCCAACGACGAAGGCCCGATTACCGCGATCGACCGCGAAGCGATGACGATCACGCTCGAGAACGGCAATGTCTACAAGCTGCCGGGCGAATTCGATGTCGAGGCGATCTCGGAGGGAATGGACGTGCTGCTCGCCTATGAGGAGATCGAGGGGGAGAAGCAGATTACGGATATGGATGTGGGGGATTAGGCCGGTACGGGGTCATCCCGAAAGCTGATCGGAGCGCAGCGCAGATCGGCTATCCGGACCCATTCCGTACCATCGGAGAGGGCACGGAATGGGTCCCGGCTCTCGCCTCGCTTCGCTCGGACTTCGGCCGGGATGACGTGGCACCCAGCAGCTACAGCCACTCCAGCTTCACCCCATCCCACCGCAAAATCCTATCCTGCGGCACGACCAACGCCGCGGCTTCCGTAGCACCCATGCCGCCTGCGATGCGGAAGACGGCGCGGATGATGCCGCCATGGGTGACGCAGACGGTCGGGTGCGCGATCTCGTCGAGGAACGGCCGGAAGCGGGACATCAGGCGGTCGTAGCTTTCGCCGGCGGTGCCGGGCGGCACGAAGTGCCATTTGTCGGCATTGCGCTCGGCAGTCGCGCCGGGCCTACCGGCTTCGACCTCTTCCAGCGTCTTGCCCTGCCAGTCGCCGAAATGGACCTCGATGAGGCGCGGGTCGGTCAAATAGCCGCGGCGCGGCAGGCCGGCGCCGGCGCGCACGCGTTCCATCGTTTCGCGGGTGCGCTTCAGCGGGCTGGCAACGAAGCGGAACAAGGCGATGTCGGGCTGCACCTTCGCCAGCCGCTCGCCATTGCGGTCGGCCTGCGCACGGCCGACAACGTTCAGATCCGTGTCGGCCTGCCCCTGCAGGCGCATGGTTGCGTTCCAGTCGGTCTGGCCGTGCCGGATGAAATAGATGAGCGTTGCCATGCGCTTGGATTAGCGCGACCCGTCGCCGGGCCGCAAGTTGCATGCGGTCATTTGTTGGTGAGGAGCGTCAGACCGTCGAAATGTCCGGGGCGTCCACCGCCTTCATGCCGACGACGTGATAGCCCGAATCGACGTGCAGCACCTCGCCCGTCATCCCCTTCGACATGTCGGAGAGGAGGTAGACGCCGGTCTGGCCGACTTCCTCGATGGTGACGGTGCGACGCAGCGGGGCGTTGTACTCGTTCCACTTCAGGATGTAGCGGAAATCGCCGATGCCGGACGCGGCGAGCGTCTTGATCGGGCCGGCCGAGATGGCGTTGACGCGAATATTCTTCGGGCCGAGATCGACCGCCAGATACTGAACGGACGCTTCGAGAGCGGCCTTGGCGACGCCCATGACGTTGTAGTTTGGCATGACCTTTTCGGCGCCGTAATAGGTCATGGTCAGGAGCGAGCCGCCCTCAGTCATGAGCTTTTCGGCGCGCTGCGCGACGGCGGTGAACGAGTAGACCGAGATGTCCATCGTCTTCACAAAATTGCCGTGGCTGGTGTCGACATAGCGGCCGACGAGTTCGTCCTTGTCGGAAAAGCCGATGGCGTGGACGACGAAGTCGAGCTTGCCCCACTTGGCTTCGAGGTCTGCGAAGACGGCGTCGATGGTCGCCATGTCGGAAACGTCGCAATGGCCGGCCAGATGCGCGCCCAGTTCGGCTGCGAGGGGCTCGACGCGCTTTTTTAAGGCGTCGCCCTGCCAGGTGAAGGCGAGTTCGGCGCCCTGCTCTGCGCAGGCCTTCGCGATGCCCCAGGCGATCGAGCGATTGTTCGCCACGCCCATGATGAGGCCGCGCTTGCCGGCCATCAATCCGTTTCCACCTGCCATGTCATTCCCTCGACCCGATCACGTTTGGACCGAGCCTATCGCATAGAGGGTGTGCGGCATCAAGCCGCGAGACCGTCGGGCGGCAACGGCGATCAGGAAGCGCGGCGCGCGCGCATCAGTGCCTCAAGGTCCTCGTCGCGGTCGGGAGGCAGCATCACGGAGACATGAACGTAGAGGTCGCCATGGCCGCCATGCCTGGTCGGCAGGCCCTTGCCTTTCAAGCGCAAGCGCTTGTCGGAGCTCGACCAGGCGGGAATGGCGACGGCGAGCCGGCCGGTCGGCGTTTCCACCGGCAGCTTGGCGCCCAGCACCGCGTCTTCCAGCGGGACGGGCAGGTCGACATGAAGATCGCGACCCTCGACACGGTAGAGCGGATGCGTCTTGAAGCGGACTTTGACAAGAGCGTCGCCCGGCTCGCCGATGCCGAGTTGCTCGCCCTGCCCTTTCAGGCGGATCGTCTGCCCGTCCTCCAGGAAGGCCGGCAGCTTGACCGCGATCTTGCGCCCGTCGGGAAAGGCCGCGGTGACCTTGGCCGCCGTCGCCGCTTCCTCGATCGTCACGTCGAGCGTCACCTGCAGGTCGCTGCCGCGCGGCTGGCGGCGCTGGCCGGCCCCTGGCTGCGGCCCTGCCTGCGCGCCTCCTCCCTGGCGAAACGCCTGGCCGAAGATGTGCGAAAAGATGTCGTCACCGGCATCGCCGAACGGATCGGCGCCGCCCGACGAGCGGAACTCGTAGCGCCCGCCGCCCGGACCTGCGCCGGCACGCCGAAAGCCGCCGAACGGGTCGCCGCCACCCGCGCCCTCGAAACCGGTGAAGCGCGGCTTGCCGGTCGCGTCGATCTCGCCGCGGTCGAACTGGCCGCGCTTCTCGTCGTCGCCGACGATCTCATAGGCCTGGCTCGCCTCGGCGAAGCGTTCCTGCGCCTTCGGGTCGTTGGCGTTCTGGTCCGGATGATATTTCTTCGCCAGCTTCCGGTATGCCGACTTGATGTCCTTGGCCGAGGCGTTCTTGGCAACGCCCAGCACCTGGTAGGGATCGCGCATGAATTGCCTGCCCGAATTGAGGATTGGTCGCCCGCTATATGAGCATGACGGCGCGAAGTTTCCAGATTTTCCGGGCGCCGGTCAAAGCTTGTCGAAAGCCGTCATCGCCCACATGCCGCCCGAGGCGAGGCAGGATTCGCCCTGATAGAGCGCGATGCCGTCGAAGCTTTCGCGCGTCGCCTCGAAGCGGCGGCAGCGCGTGCCCTGTTCGTTGTATTCACTGATCTGACGCAGCGCGCCGCGCGAACCCGTCTCGGCATTCGCCCATGCGAGCGCATCGGGCGCGCCGGCGTCGAGGTCGAGCGCGGAGACGACGTTGCGGATGGTCGCCGCATCGGAGAGTTCCGTCGCATCCTTCGGCGCTTCGGTCTTCTGCACCGAGCCGGTGATGATCGACGTATCCTTGGCGACGTCCTCGAGCGTGACGCCGCGCGAGCCGCAGGCGGCAAGGCACGACGCCATCGTGGCCAGCAAAATGGCCCGCCGTGCCGTCATCGCCATCGCTTGCAACGGGTGCAACAATGCGTCATCTCCCGATGGATCGCCGCGCGTCCAAGGACGCGCAAAGTACGATCCACATTTGTTGTTAGAGCATCGGAAAGTCCGAAAACCGGTTTCCACTTTTCGGTCCGATGCTCGAATCATGCGCAGAGGTTTAGAATGTCGGATGCACAGTTAACAAACACTGATTTCACCGAAGCGACCGAACCCTATCGCCTCTTCGCCGACTGGCTGAAGGACGCCGAGAAGAGCGAGATCAACGATCCCACCGCGCTGGCGCTCGCGACGGTCGACGCCGACGGCCTGCCTAACGTGCGCATGGTGCTTCTAAAGGGTTTCGACGCGCAGGGCTTCGTCTTCTACACCAATTTCGAAAGCGCCAAGGGGCGGGAGATTCTGGGTTCGATGAAGGCGGCCATGTGCTTCCACTGGAAAAGCCTGCGCCGGCAGGTGCGGGTGCGCGGGCCGGTCGAGATCGTCACCGACGCCGAGGCCGACGCCTACTACGCGACGCGCCCGCGCGGCAGCCGGATCGGCGCCTGGGCGTCAGCCCAATCGCGCCCGCTCGAAGGCCGGTTCGCGCTGGAAAAGGCGGTCGCGGAATACACTGCGAAACATGCCATCGGCGAAATCCCCCGCCCCGCGCACTGGTCGGGCTTCCGCATCAGGCCGGTCGAGATCGAATTCTGGCACGACCGCCCCTTCCGCCTGCACGACCGCCTACAGTTCAAGCGCGAGGGTGACGGCTGGGGGAAGACGAGGCTATATCCGTGAGCGGGCACATTGCAAAGTGTACACTTTTCAAATACACTAACATTGGATTGTGCCGTTGGAATTCGAATGGGATGAAGCCAAGCGCCGCAACGGCATCGAGAAGCACGGCGTGGACCTGCTCTACGCGGCGCTGATCTTCGAAGAAGTCGTTTTCACGCGCATCGACGACCGGCAGGATTACGGCGAACAGCGCTTCATCTCACTTGGAATGGTGGACGGCGACTGTTTCGTCGTCGTGCACACACGGCGCAAAGATGCCATCAGGCTGATTTCGGCCTGGAAGGGAGGTCGCGATGAGCGAGCCATATATCAAGCGAGCATCGCTGGCGGAGATCCGCCAGATGAAGGACAATGGTGACATCGCGCGGCCCGTCGACGCACCGGAGGGCGAGAGTCTCGGCGCGGAGTTTTGGGCCAGCGCCAAGGTCGAAGCGCCGCGCAAGCGCTCAGTGCACCTCAAGCTCGATGCGGACGTCTTCGATTTCTTCCAAAAGCAGAGCGGCGGCAAGGGGCATCTGACCAAGATGCAGACCGTTCTGCGCGCCTACGCCAACGCGCATCGCGGACGATAAGGCCCCCTACTTCTTCCGGCTCATGAAGGCCATGAAGGCGTTGCGCGCTTCTTCGGATTTGAGGCGGTTGCGGAACTGGACGCCTTCTTCCTCGATTCGGGCGATGAGTGGTGCGCGGTCGCCGAGGAGGAAGTCGCGGGCGATCTTCAGGGCTTCGGGCGGCTTTGAGGCGATGCGTTCGGCGGCTTCGAAGACCGCGGCTTCGAGTTCGGCTTCCGACACCACGGTATAGATCAGGCCCGCCTCCTTCGCGCGTTCGGCCGAAAAGCCTTCGCCCAATCCCAGAAGCGCGAAGGCCTGCTGGCGCCCGATGACGGCCGGGGCGAGCAGGCTCGAGCCTGCTTCGGGCACGAGGCCGAGATCGACGAAGGGGGTACGGAATTCGGTGCGCGGGGTGGCGAAGGTCAGGTCGCAATGGAGGTTGATCGTCGTGCCGATGCCGACGGCGATGCCATCGACGCCCGAGACGATCGGCTTTTGCGACTTCGCGAGCGCGAGCAGGAAGTCGTAGACCTCGCGGCCACCCTCCCCGCCCGTGGCGACGGTCATGAAGTCGGCAAGGTCGTTGCCCGACGAGAACGCGCCCGGCACGCCGAGGATCACATGGCAGCGGATGTCGGGATCGGCGTCGCCCGCCGTCAGCGCCTGCGCCATCTGCGCATACATCGCCCGCGTGATGGCGTTCTTCTTGTCCGGCCGGTTCATGCGGATGGACTGGATCGCGCCACGGCGCTCGATCTGGATGTGCTCGTTCATATCCGTCTCACTCGTTGTCGCATGATGTGACCCGAAAACCGGTTCCCACTTGCCGGCGCCATGCTTTACGCGACCAGCGCCGCGCCGGCTTCGCGAAGGCTGACGGCGCCCTCGACGACGCGGCGGCGAAGCGCGGCGGTCTCCTCGATCAGGTTTTCGGCGTAGAAGCGGCAGAGCGGGATGCGCTTGCCGCTCTCGTCGGCTACCGCGCCGCGCGCGAGATAGGCGCCGCCGGCGGCGAGCGCGAAGAGCCGCAGATAGGGCGTCGCGCCGGCCAGCGCCTCGTCGGTGCGGCCGCCATCGAGCGCCTCCTGCAGCCAGGCCGTCGCCTCGGACAAATCGTTCAACGCCGCCTCGCATTTTTCCGCCGTCGCGCCGAAGCCGTCCCGGTTCGACGTGCGCACGGCCTCGATGTCGGCGTGCAGCTCGTCGATGAAGCGCAGCACGTGCTTGCCGTGCCCAAGCGGCAGCTTGCGCGTGACGAGGTCGATGGCCTGGATGCCGTTGGTGCCTTCGTATATCGGCGCGATGCGCGCGTCGCGATAGAGTGCGGCCGCGCCTGTCTCTTCGATGAAGCCCATGCCGCCATGGATCTGCACGCCGACCGAGGCCATCTCGACGCCGATATCGGTCGAGAAGGCCTTGGCGACCGGGGTCAGGAGGCCGGCGCGGTCGGCCCATTCGGCCGCGTCGTCGCCGCCCGCATGGCTCATGTCGATCGCGTGGGCGCAGGAATAGCAGATGGCGCGCGCGATCTGCGTCAGCGCCTTCATGGTCAAAAGATTGCGCTGCACGTCGGGGTGCAGGACGATCGGCGCCATGCCGTCGCCCGTGTGCCCCGGCGCCTTGCCCTGGCGACGGTCGAGCGCATAGGCATGCGCCTTCTGGAATGCGGCCTCGGCGACCGCGACGCCCTCGATGCCGACAGCGAGGCGTGCATTGTTCATCATGGTGAACATGCAGGCGAGGCCGCGATTCTCCTCGCCGACCAGATAGCCGACCGCGCCCTTTTCCTCGCCGTCGACGAAGCCGTCGCCGAAGATCATGGTGCAGGTGGGCGAGGCGTGGATGCCGAGTTTGTGCTCGATCGAGGCGCAGAAGGCGTCGTTGCGCCGGCCGAGCGACCCGTCCGCGTTAACGAGGAATTTCGGCACCAGGAACAGCGAGATGCCGCGCGTGCCGGCCGGCGCGTCGGGCAGGCGTGCGAGCACCAAATGGACGATGTTGTCGGTGTAGTCGTGCTCGCCATAGGTGATGAAGATTTTCTGGCCGAAGATGCGGTAGGTGCCGTCATCGGCGCGGGTCGCGCGGGTGCGCAGCGCGGCGAGGTCGGAGCCGGCCTGCGGCTCGGTCAGGTTCATCGTGCCGGTCCATTCGCCGGTGACGAGCTTTTCGAGATAGATCGCCTTGAGGTCGTCCGACCCGTGCTTGGCGACGGCTTCCGCCGCGCCGGCGGTCAGCGTCGGGCAGAGCGCGAAGGCGATGGAGGCCGAGTTCCACATCTCCATCGCGGCCATGGCGAGCATGGTCGGCAGGCCCTGTCCGCCGAAATCCTCGGGCCCGGAGAGCCCGTTCCAGCCGCCCTCGATCCAGTGGCGATAGGCCTCGCGCCAGCCGGGCGGCGTCGTCACCGCCGCATCCTTCCAGACCGCGCCGACCTCGTCGCCGACCTTGTAGAGAGGTGCCAGTTCTTCGGAGGCGAAGCGGCCGGCTTCGCCAAGGATAGCGTCGACCAGATCGTCGGAAAGATCGCCGAGACGGCCATCAGCCATCGCCCCGTCGAGCCCCGCGACATGTTTCAAGGTGAATGCGATGTCGTCGACAGGCGCGCGATACATAGGCTTTCCTCCGGCTCGAATGCGTGGCAACCATGGCTAGATTTTTTTGACGTTTACGTCAAACTGGAAGCGAAACGGAGACCATAATGCTGGCGCGCCCCGAAACGAATTTCTGCGTCGAATGCCGCCGCCGCTACGGCGATCCGGGCTTCTGGTACTACTACGGCCGGATCGAAGACGGCCCGGCCTATTTCTGCGACGAAGGCATATTGTGCTCGCCCGCCTGTTCGATGAAGCAGATCGAGCGCCGCCGCGCGGCGGGCACCTACCCGCACGCGCCGGCGCGCGATCCATTCGAAGCGTAACGCCTCACGCGTTGCGGCGCTTGCCTTCCATCAGGTCGATCACCGCGCGGGCGGCGTCGAGCACATTCGTGCCGGGGCCGAAGACCGCCGCCACGCCGCTGTCGATGAGGAACTGGTAGTCCTGACGGGGAATGACGCCGCCGACGACCACGATGACGTCCTCCGCGCCCTTCTTTTTCAGCGCCTCGACGAGCTGGGGCGCCAGCGTCTTGTGGCCGGCGGCGAGCGACGACATGCCGACGACATGCACCTTCTGCGCCACCGCTAGATCCGCCGCCTCGCCCGGCGTCTGGAAGAGCGGGCCGGCGAGGACGTCGAAGCCGATATCGCCGAAGGCGGACGCTATGATCTTGGCGCCGCGGTCGTGGCCGTCCTGGCCGAGCTTGGCGACCATGACCTTGGGCGTTTCGCCCAGGACCTTCGCCAGACCGTCCAGCCGCTCGACCAGCGTCTCGTATTCCGGTTCGCCCTCATAGGCTGGACCGTAGACGTTGCGCACCACCTTCGGCACCGCCGTGTGGTCGCCGAAGGCCTCGCGCAGCGCATCGGAAATCTCGCCGAGCGTGGCGCGGGCGCGGGCCGCTTCGACGGCGGCTTCGAGGATGTTGCCCTTGCCGGTGCGGGCGACGTCGCGCAGCGTGGTGATCGTTTCCTCCCACTTCTTCGGGTCGCGCTGGCGGCGGGTCTTCTCGATGCGCGCGATCTGCGCCTCGCGCACCGCCTTGTTGTCGATGTCGAGAATGTCGAGGTCGTCCTCGGTCTCGAGCCGGTACTTGTTGACGCCGACGATCACCTCGTCGCCGCGGTCGATCGCCGCCTGCTTGCGCGTCGCCGCCTCCTCGATCAGGCGCTTGGGATAGCCGTCATTGACCGCCTTGGTCATGCCGCCCATCGCCTCGATCTCGCCGATCAGCGCCCAGGCCTTTTCGGCGAGGTCATTGGTCAGGCTCTCGACATAGTAGGAGCCGGCGAGCGGATCGACGACCCTGGTCACGCCCGTCTCGTGCTGCAGGATCAACTGCGTGTTGCGGGCGATGCGGGCGGAGAATTCCGTCGGCAGCGCGATCGCCTCGTCGAGCGCGTTGGTGTGCAGCGACTGCGTACCGCCGAGCGCCGCCGACAGCGCTTCGTAGGCGGTGCGGATGACGTTGTTGTAGGGGTCCTGTTCCTGCAGCGACACGCCGGACGTCTGGCAGTGCGTGCGCAGCATAAGGGACGATGCCTTCTTCGGCTCGAATTCCTCCATGATCCGCGTCCAGAGCAGGCGCGCGGCGCGCAGCTTGGCGGCTTCCATGAAGAAATTCATGCCGATGGCGAAGAAGAAGGACAAGCGGCCCGCGAATGCGTCGACGTCCAGCCCCTTGGCGAGCGCTGCGCGGACATATTCGCGTCCGTCAGCCAGCGTGAAGGCGAGTTCCTGCACCAGCGTCGCGCCGGCTTCCTGCATGTGGTAGCCGGAAATGGAGATCGAGTTGAACTTCGGCATCTCCTTTGCGGTGTATTCGATGATGTCCGCGATGATCCGCATCGAGGGCTCGGGCGGATAGATGTAGGTGTTGCGGACCATGAACTCCTTGAGAATGTCGTTCTGGATGGTGCCGGAGAGTTCGGCGCGCGAGACGCCCTGCTCCTCGCCCGCGACGATGAAGTTCGCGAGGATCGGGATCACCGCGCCGTTCATGGTCATCGAGACGGAAATCTCGCCGAGCGGGATGCCGTCGAAGAGGATCTTCATGTCTTCGACCGAATCGATCGCGACGCCCGCCTTGCCGACATCGCCTTCGACACGCGGATGGTCCGAGTCATAGCCGCGATGGGTGGCGAGGTCGAAGGCGACCGACACGCCCTGCTGCCCCGCCGCCAGTGCCTTGCGGTAGAAGGCGTTGGAGGCTTCGGCGGTGGAGAAGCCCGCATATTGCCGGATCGTCCACGGTCGGCCCGTATACATCGTAGCGCGCGGCCCGCGCAGGAAAGGCTTCTGGCCCGGCAGCGAGTGGATGTGGTCGAGGCCGGCGATGTCGTGGGCGGTGTAGACCGGCTTGACCGCGATGCCTTCGGGCGTGTTCCAGACGAGCGTGTCCGGGTCGCGCTTGACCTCCTTTTCGGCGGCCTTGCGCCATTGGTCGAGGTTGTGGTTGGTCATGCGTCGGCTCCTCCTGCCGCGAGGCGCTCTACGTTGCCCCCCTCTGTCCTGCCGGACATCTCCCCCGCAAGGGGGGAGATCACGCGCGTTGACCTTTGCGACTGGCTGATCTCCCCCCTCGCGGGGGAGATGTCCGGCAGGACAGAGGGGGGCGCGAAGAGGCGCAGACGGTTCAGCATGACCCTACTCGAACTCCAAAATCATCTCGTCCACCGCCAGGCTCGCGCCCGCCTCCACGGCGACCGACTTCACCACGCCGCGCCGCTCCGCGCGCAGGACGTTTTCCATCTTCATCGCCTCGACGGTGGCGAGCGGCTGGCCGTCCTCGACGGTGTCGCCGGGCTTGACCGCGATCGAGGTTATCACGCCCGGCATCGGGCAGAGCAGCATCTTCGAGGTGTCCGGCGGCAGCTTTTCGGGCATCAGGCGCGCCAGCGCGGCAATGCGCGGGGTGCGCACATGAACCTTCTCGTCGATGCCCTTCCAGCGCAGGCGCCAGGCCGAATTGACGCGATCGATCTTGACGCCGACCGGCTCGCCGTCGACGGTGAAGCGCGCATGGCTCTTGCCGGGCAGCCAGTCCGACCTGACCTCGACCGCCTTGTCGGGACCGAAGGAGACCAGCACCTTGCCGCCCTCCTCGCGCAGGAGGCATTCGAATTCGCTCTCACCCATCGCGACGATCCAGTCACGCCCGACGGCGCGGCGGTGATTGTCCATGCCGCCGGAAATCAGCACGTCGCGCTTCTGGCTGCGCCAATTGACGAAGGCGGCGACGGCGGCGAGGACGCGGCCGTCAGCGGCCTGCGGCGCGACGCCCTGGAAGCCTTCGGGAAATTCCTCGGCGATAAAAGCGGTCGTCAGGCGGCCGTCGCGGAAGCGCTCGTGCTCCATCACCGCCGACAGGAAGGGCAGGTTGTGGCCGATGCCCTCGACCTCGAAATCGTCGAGCGCAGCGCTCATCGCGTCGATGGCGGCGAGGCGATCAGGAGCCCATGTGCAGAGCTTGGCGATCATCGGATCATAATACATCGAGATCTCGCCGCCCTCGAACACGCCGGTGTCGTTGCGCACGATCGTGCCGTCATCCAGCTTGCCTTCGGCTGGCGGGCGATAGCGTGTCAGCCTGCCGATCGACGGCAGGAAGTTGCGGAACGGGTCTTCCGCATAAAGCCGGCTTTCGATCGCCCAGCCGTTCAGTTCGACGTCGTCCTGCGCCATCCGCAGCTTCTCGCCGGCGGCAACACGGATCATCTCCTCGACGAGGTCGATGCCGGTGATCAATTCGGTTACCGGATGCTCGACCTGCAGGCGCGTGTTCATTTCGAGGAAGTAGAAATTGCGCTCCCCATCGACGATGAACTCGACCGTGCCGGCCGAGAAATAGCCGACGGCCTTTGCCAGCGCGACCGACTGCTCGCCCATCGCCTTGCGCGTCGCCTCATCGAGGAATGGCGACGGCGCCTCCTCGATGACCTTCTGGTTCCGGCGCTGGATCGAGCATTCGCGCTCGCCGAGATAGATGACATTGCCGTGCTGGTCGCCCAAGACCTGGATCTCGATATGGCGCGGCTGGGTGACGAACTTCTCGATGAAGATGCGGTCGTCGCCGAAGGAGTTCTTCGCCTCATTCTTGGACGACTGGAAGCCCTCGCGCGCCTCCGCGTCGTTCCAGGCGATGCGCATGCCCTTCCCGCCGCCGCCGGCCGACGCCTTGATCATCACCGGATAGCCGATCGAGGTGGAAATCTTGACCGCCTCGTCGGCATCGGCGATCAGGCCCATATGGCCGGGCACAGTCGAGACGCCCGCTTCGGCGGCGAGCTTCTTAGACGTGATCTTGTCGCCCATCGCCTCGATCGCGCGCACCGGCGGACCGACGAAGGCGACGCCTTGCCTTTCCAGCGCCTGCGCGAAAAGCGGGTTCTCCGACAAGAAGCCATAGCCCGGATGGACCGCATCGGCGCCGGTCTTGGCGATCGCGTCGATGATCTTGTCGATGACGATATAGGACTGGTTCGACGGCGCCGGACCGATATGCACCGCCTCGTCCGCCATCTTCACATGCAGCGCATCGCGATCGGCGTCGGAATAGACCGCGACGGTCGCGATGCCGAGCTTCTTCGCCGTCTTGATGACCCGACAGGCGATCTCGCCGCGATTGGCGATGAGGATTTTCTTGAACATTCTTTTGGGTCTCACATCGCGGGAGAAGGAGGTGAAGTGGTCATTCGGCGGCTTGTGCCGGCGGCACGGCATCAGGTGCCTTGCGGCCTTTGAGCATTCCCTCGACACTCAAATCCTCGTCGATTGTCGGCCAGTGAATGCCATAGGGCGACAGCTCGATTTCGTTGCGTTCCCGCTCGCCGGCGCGCAGCAGACGGGGATACCACCAGAGCGGCATGACCAGCCTCACGCCATCGGCAAGCGTCACCACGAGGTCGTGGTCCGTGCAGTGCGCGGCGACGGGCTCGATCAGGTCTTCGTCAATTTCCAAAGTGCTCATGCCATCGCTCCAGAAATTCGCTTTGATGCTCTTCTACAATATTCGCGAGAGCGGCTAGTTCATGCGCCGTGCACCGCTTGTTTCGCGCTATCTCAAGGCTTTTGAGCCAAATCTTTGTTTCCTTGCGATCCTTGCGTGCGTGGATATGCGGCGGCTCCGTGCCTTCGTCACTATAGAATAGAAACTTCCATCCCTTCCATTCGAAGACGGTCGGCATCACCCGCCCCTAAAGCGGGATCGTGTCGTGCTTCTTCCATGGCTGCTCCAGCTTCTTGGAGCGCAGCATGGCGAAGGCGCGCGCGATGCGCTTGCGGGAGGAATGCGGCATGATCACTTCGTCGATGAAGCCGCGCTCGGCGGCCTTGAACGGATTGGCGAAGTTGGTCTCGTATTCTTTCGTCCGGGCGGCGATTTTTTCCGGGTCGCCGAGTTCGGAGCGGTAGAGAATTTCGGTCGCGCCCTTGGCGCCCATCACGGCGATCTCGGCCGTCGGCCAGGCGTAGTTGACGTCGGCGCCGATGTGCTTGGAGGCCATGACGTCGTAGGCGCCGCCATAGGCCTTGCGGGTGATGAGGGTGACCATCGGAACGGTCGCCTGACTGTATGCGAAGAGCAGCTTTGCGCCATGCTTGATGACGCCGCCATATTCCTGCGCCGTGCCCGGCAGGAAGCCCGGCACGTCGACCAGCGTCAGGATCGGGATCGAGAAGGCATCGCAGAAGCGCACGAAACGCGCGGCCTTGCGCGATGAATCGATGTCGAGGCAGCCGGCGAGCACCATCGGCTGGTTGGCGACGACGCCGACCGTCTGGCCTTCCATGCGCATGAAGCCGGTGATGATGTTGCGGGCGAAAGCTTCCTGAATCTCGAAGAACTCGCCCTCGTCGCCGAGCGCGTGGATCAGTTCCTTCATGTCGTAGGGCTTGGCGGCCGAGTCGGGGATCAGCGTGTCGAGCCGGTCCTCGATACGGGCCGGGTCGTCGTGGAACGGGCGAACGGGCGGCTTCTCGCGGTTGTTGAGCGGCAGGAAGTCGAACAGCCGGCGCACTTCCTCCAGCGCGATGACGTCATTGTCGAAGGCGCCGTCAGCGACCGAGGATTTCTGCGTGTGCGTCCTTGCGCCGCCGAGTTCCTCGGCCGTGACGATCTCGTTCGTCACGGTCTTCACGACGTCCGGGCCGGTGACGAACATGTAGGATGAATCGCGCACCATGAAGATGAAGTCGGTCATCGCCGGCGAATAGACCGCGCCGCCGGCGCAGGGGCCCATGATGACGGAAATCTGTGGCACCACGCCCGACGCGTCGACATTGCGCTTGAAGACGTCGGCATAGCCGCCGAGCGAGGCGACGCCTTCCTGGATGCGCGCGCCGCCTGAATCGTTGAGGCCGATGACCGGCGCGCCGTTGCGCACCGCCATGTCCATGATCTTGCAGATTTTCTGAGCGTGGGTCTCGGAGAGCGAGCCGCCGAGGACGGTGAAATCCTGGGAGAAGACGTAGACGAGTCGGCCGTTGATCGTGCCCCAGCCTGTCACAACGCCGTCGCCGGAGAATTTCTGCTCGGCCATGCCGAAATCGGTCGTCCGGTGCACGACATACATGTCGTATTCCTCGAACGAACCCTCATCGAGCAGCACCTCGACGCGTTCGCGCGCGGTGAGCTTGCCCTTGGCGTGCTGCGCGTCGATGCGCTTCTGGCCGCCGCCGAGCCGCGCCTGACCGCGCCGCTCCTCCAACTGTTCGAGAACTGCGCGCATCAGCGGGACTTCCCCTCACATCCGGGCAAGGACATCGCCATCGCAAACTCCTCCCTCAATTCACGGTCATTCCGATTAGCGGCGATTTCCCGTCGTGGGAAGGGCGGGCGGAGACAGCGGCGCGATTTTCGCCCGGTGGCCCGGCCGTCATTGGTCGATACGCGCACAACGCTTCTTGCCACAATTCCCGGACCTTCGAACGATCAAGAGCAGAAAGCCGGGTTGCGCTCGATGCGCGCACGTCGTTTTCTGCACATCCGCTGCGCATAGCCACCGATGGGCGAACCGGCTATTCACCCTTAGTCTGACGACGCAGTGGAGGTGAAGATGTCCGAGGCCGAAATCCTGTTCGAAACGCGCGGCAAGGCCGGCATCGTTACGCTGAACCGCCCGAAGGCGCTGAACGCGGTGACCCGGCTGATGGTCGGCGAACTCCACGCGAAGCTGATCGAATGGGAGAACGATCCCGCGATCGAAACAATCGTCGTCAAGGCGGCGGGTGAGAGGGCGTTTTCGGCCGGCGGCGACATTCGCCAGCTCTATGACTGGGGCCAGCAGAAGAACCCGGCGATCCGCGATTTCTATCGCGAGGAATACCGGCTCAACACCTTCATCAAGACGTATCCGAAACCCTATGTCGCGCTGATCGAGGGCATCGTGATGGGCGGCGGGGTCGGCGTGTCCTTCCACGGCAGCCACCGCGTCGGCGGCTCGAAACTGATGTTCGCCATGCCCGAAACCGGCATCGGCCTCTTTCCCGATGTCGGCGGCACATACTTCCTTCCGCGATTGCCGCACCGGATCGGCACCTGGCTGGCGCTCACCGGCGCGCGGCTCGGCCAGGCCGATGCGCTGTGGTGCGGCCTGACCACCCATGCCGCGCCCACCGAGCGCTTCGACGCGATCGAGGCTGCGCTTGCGGACGGCGCCGCGCCGGATGACGCCCTCGCCCCCTTCGCCGCCTCGCCTGAAGGAGCGACGCTCCCCGATCTCGCCGCGACGATCGAGCGCTGCTTCGCCGGCGATACGGTCGAAACCATTCTCGCCGCGCTCGACGGCGATGGCGGCGAATGGGCTGCGAAGCAGGCATCGATCATCCGCACGAAATCGCCGACCAGCCTCAAGATCGCGCTGCGCCAGATGCAGGAGGGCGCGAAGGCGGATTTCGAGACGTGCATGAAGATCGAATTCCGGATCGTCTCCCGCGTCGTCGAGGGTCATGAGTTCTTCGAGGGCGTGCGCGCGGTCATCATCGACAAGGACAACCGGCCCGACTGGCGCCCGGCGACCCTCGCCGAGGTGAGCGATGCCGATATCGACGCCTACTTCGCGCCGCTGCCCGGCGAACTCGACCTGACCGGGCTCGATCGCGCGTGAATTTCGGCGCGCGCCGTTGACGCGGCCCGCGCTTGCGACATACTTTGCGGTATGTTCAAACCGGAAGGGAGGTCCGGGATGGCGTTTTCGCGCGTCAACGGCGTAGTCCTGCATCACGAAGTCCGCGGCCCGCAAACGGCGCCGGTGCTCGTCTTTTCCAATTCGCTCGGCACCGATTTCCGTATCTGGAACGATGTCGTCGCGCTTCTCGGCGATGCGTTCCGCGTCGTTCTCTATGACAAGCGCGGCCACGGCCTTTCGGAAGCGACGCCTGCGCCCTACAAGCTCGACGACCATGTCGGCGACCTCTCCGCTCTGCTCGATCAACTCGGCGTGACGAAGGCGAGCGTCGTCGGCCTGTCGGTCGGCGGCATGATCGCGCAGGGCCTCGCGGCCAAGCGTCCCGACCTCGTTTCCGCCCTCGTCCTGATGGACACCGCGCACAAGATCGGCACGCCTGAGATGTGGAACCAGCGCATCGACACGGTGACCTCGAAGGGCATCGGTGCGATGTCGGACGCCATCATGGAGCGCTGGTTCACGCCCACCTACCGCCGCGCCGACAATGCCGATTTCGTCGGCTATACCGCCATGCTGACCCGCACCACGGTCGACGGTTATGCCGGCACCTGCGCGGCCCTGCGCGATGCCGACCTGACCCAATCCACCGCCGCGCTCAAGATGCCGCTGATGTGCATCGTCGGCGACCAGGACGGCTCGACACCGCCCGACCTCGTGCGCTCGACGGCCGATCTGGTGGCCGGGTCGCGCTTCGAGATCATCGAGGGCGCGGGGCATCTGCCGTGCATCGAGAAGCCGGAAGAGACGGCGCGGCTCATCAAGACATTTGTGACGCAGAACTGACATGCGAAGGAAGCGCTCTACGTTGCCCCCTCTGTCCTGCCGGACATCTCCCCCGCATGGGGGGAGATTACTCTCGTCATCGACACCATGTGATCTCCCCCTCGCGGGGGAGATGTCCGGCAGGACAGAGGGGGGCGCGACGGAGCGCTGAACTGACAAGGAAGCACCATGACCGAATATGTAAAGTTGACGCGCGCGGACGAGATCGCCGTCATCACGCTCGACAACCCGCCCGTCAACGCGCTCAGCCATCATCTGCGCGAGCCGCTGTTCGCCGCGATCGAAAGCGCGCGCGACGATGATGCCGTCAAGGGGATCGTCATCGCCTGCGCGGGCCGCACCTTCATCTCGGGCGCGGACATCACCGAGTTCGGCTCGCCCAAGGCGCTCGCCTCGCCGTCGCTGCCCGAACTGTGTCGCCTGCTCGAAACCCTGCCGAAGCCTGCCATCGCCGCCATCCACGGCACGGCGTTCGGCGGCGGGCTCGAACTTGCGCTTTCCTGCCATTACCGCGTCGCGGTCAAGTCGGCGCTGGTCGGCCTGCCCGAAGTCAAGCTCGGCATCCTGCCCGGATCGGGCGGCACGGTGCGGCTGCCGCGTCTGACAGGGCCCGTCGAAGCGTTGAAGATCATCACCACCGGAAATCCGATTTCGGCCGACAAGGCGTTGAAGCTCGGCGTCGTGGACGAGATTGCGGATGGCGATCTGGTCGAGGCCGCCATCGCCTTCGCGCGCTCGAAGATCGGCGAAAAGCTCGTCGCCGTGCGCGACCGCACGGACAGGATCGAGAATGTCGACATGGCCGCCTTCGACGCCGCGGTCGGTGAAGTGAAGAAGAAGGCGCGCGGGCTCGACGCGCCGGTCGCCTGCGCGCAGGCGGTCCGCAATGCCATCACCATGGATTTCGACGCCGCGCTCAAGGCCGAACGGCAGTTCTTCCTCGATCTGGTGCAGGGCGTCCAGTCGCAGGCCCAGCGCCATCTGTTCTTCGCGCAGCGCGAGACGGCCAAGGTCAAGGGCGTCGACGGCGACGTGAAGCCGCGCCCGGTCGCGCGCGTCGGCGTCATCGGCGCGGGCACGATGGGCGGCGGCATCGCCATGTCCTTCGTCAATGGCGGCATTCCGGTGACGCTGCTGGAGATGAACCGCGAAGCGCTCGACCGTGGCCTCGCGACCATCGCGAAGAACTATGACATTTCCGTCCAGCGCGGCTCGCTGACGACCGAGGCGAAGGAGCAGCGTCTCGCCGCCTTCAAGCCGACCACCGACTATGCCGATCTTGCCGAATGCGACCTGATCATCGAGGCCGTGTTCGAGGAGATGTCGGTGAAGAAGGAGGTGTTCGGCAAGCTCGACCAGGTCGCCAAGCCCGGCGCGATCCTCGCCTCCAATACCTCCTATCTCGATGTTGACGAGATCGCGGCGTCCACCTCGCGCCCGCAGGACGTTGTCGGCCTGCATTTCTTCTCGCCCGCCAACGTCATGAAGCTGCTCGAAATCGTGCGCGGCGCCGAGACCGCGCCGGACGTGCTCGCCACCGCGCTTGCCGTCGCCAAGAAGATCGGCAAGGTGCCGGTGGTCGTCGGCGTCTGTCACGGCTTCGTCGGAAACCGCATGCTTTCGGCCCGTTCGGCAGAAAACGAGGACCTTTTGATGGAAGGCGCGACGCCGGCGCAGATCGATAAGGTGTTCACAGATTTCGGCTGGCCGATGGGCCCGTTCGCGATGGGCGACCTTGCCGGCCTAGACATCGGCTGGCGCAACCGCAAGGCGCTCGGCAAGACGGCGGCGATCGCCGATGCGCTCTGCGAACAGGGACGCTTCGGCCAGAAGACCGGCAAGGGTTTTTATCTCTATGAGGCCGGGTCGCGCGCGCCGAAGACCGATCCGGACGTCGAAAAGCTGATCGAGGACAAGGCGCGGGAGAAGGGCGTCAACCGCCGCGAGATTTCCGACGAGGAGATCACCGAGCGCACGCTCTATCCGCTGATCAACGAGGGCGCGCTGATCCTCGAGGAGGAGATCGCCGCGCGGCCGTCCGACATCGACATCGTCTGGACCAACGGCTACGGCTTCCCGATCGGCAAGGGCGGGCCGATGTTCTATGCCGATACGGTCGGGCTGAAGAAGATCGTCGAGCGGCTCGACCACTGGCACGGCAAGACCGGCAAGGACGTCTTCAAGCCGTCCGCGCTCCTACGTCGCCTCGCCGAGGAAGGCGCAGGCTTCACCGCGCCGAAAAAGAAGGCGGCATGACCCGGCTCGCCGACGCGCCCTGGAAAGGCATCTATCCGGCGGGCCTCTCGCCGGACGTGCCGCTCGACACCTATCCGGTGCACGAGCTGGTCGAGCGCTCGGCGGCCATTTGGGGCGACAAGGCGGCCTTCGTCTTTCGCGGGCGGGACTTTTCGCATCGCGACCTGGCGCGCGAGGTCGACGCCGTTGCGAGCGCGCTTGCAGCGGCGGGCTTTGCCAAGGGCGAGCGCATTGCGCTTCTCCTGCCCAACACGCTCTACCATCCGATCGCCTTTTTCGGCGCGCTGAAGGCGGGGCTGACCGTCGTGCATCTGTCGCCGCTCGACGGCGAGATCGTGCTGAAGCACAAGATCGCCGACAGCGGCGCGCGGGCGATCATAACGACCGATCTCGGCGGGCTGTCGGCCAAGGCCGAGGCGCTGCGTGAGGCAGGGTTGGTCGAGCGCGTCATCGTCGGCAGTGATGCGGCGCTCGACGGCGCGGGGCCGAAATGGGACGGCATAGAGATGGGCAGTATCGCCGCCCTCCCCCATGTCGAGGCCGGCGACCTCGCGGTGCTGCAATATACGGGCGGGACGACGGGCCTGCCCAAGGGCGCGATGCTGACGCATGCGAACCTTTCGGCCGCCGTCTCCAGCTACGATGCCTGGTTTTCCGCTCATGGCCTTATCCGGCCGGGAGAGGACCGCGTGTTGCTCTTCCTGCCGCTCTTCCACATCTATGCGCTGACCGCCGTCATGCTGCGCGGGGTGAAGAACGGCTTAACGCTCCTCCTCCACACCCGCTTCGACGCCGAGACGGCGCTGGCCGAAATCGAGGCCGGCGCGACGAGCTTTCCGGGCGTGCCGACCATGTGGATCGCCATCGCCGCGACGCCGGGCTTCGAAAAGCGCGACCTCTCCTCGCTGCGCTACTGCGCGTCGGGCGGCGCGCCGCTTCCCGTCGAGGTGGCGCGCAAATTGAAGCGCGCCACCGGCCACGACATTCTCGGCGGCTGGGGCATGACCGAGACGTCGCCCGCCGGCACCAACATCCCAGTCACCCATCCGGACCGCGTCGACACGATCGGCGTGCCGCTGCCGGGCATCTATGTCGATATCGTCGCGCTCGACGATCCGCGCCGCGTGCTGCCGGCCGGCGAGACGGGCGAGTTGCGTATCTTCGGGCCGAACGTGATGTCCGGCTACTGGGGCCGCGAGGGCGACAACGACACGATCTTTTCCGATGGCGGGTTCCTGACCGGCGATATCGGCTTCATGGACGGCGACGGGTTCTTCACCATCGTCGACCGCAAGAAGGACATGATCATCTGCGGCGGCTTCAACGTCTATCCGCAATTGATCGAGCAGGCCGTCTACACCCATCCCGACGTCGAGGAAGTGCTGGTCATCGGCATTCCCGACGCCTATCGCGGCGAGACGCCGAAAGTGTTCGCCAAGCTCCAAGACGGCGCGCCGGAATTGACTCTCGAGAGCTTGCGCGCCTTCCTGAAAGGCAAGATCGGGCCGCACGAACTGCCCGGCGCGCTCGAAATCCGCCCGGCGCTCCCGCGCACGCCCGTCGGCAAGTTGTCAAAGCTCGAACTGAAACAGGAGGCGGCGCTCAAGGCCGCCCAATGAGGAGGAATTCATGACAGACGCAGTCATCGTCTCGACCGCCAGAACGCCGATCGGCAAGGCCTATCGCGGCGGCTTCAACGACACGGCCGGCGCGGACCTTGCCGCCCACGCCATCCGCAACGCGCTTTCGCGCGCAAAGGTCGATGGGGCTGAGATCGAGGACGTGATCCTGGGCTGCGCGATGCAGGAGGGCACGACCGGCCTCAACGTCGCGCGCCGCGCCGCGCTCGTCGCCGGGCTTCCCGTCACCGCAGCCGGCACCACGATCGACCGGCAGTGCTCGTCGGGCATGCAGTCCATGGCGCTTCTGGCCAACGCCATCCGCAATGACGGCGTGCCGGTCGGCATCGCCGGCGGCGTCGAATCCATCTCGCTCGTCCAGAACGACCACCGCAACACCTTCCGCCTCGTCGACAAGTCGCTGACGGGCTCGGTCGGCGACGTCTATCTGCCGATGATCGACACCGCCGAAAACGTCGGCAAGCGCTACGGCATCACCCGCGAGCAACAGGACGAATACGGGCTCGAAAGCCAGCGTCGCGTCGCCGCCGCCCGTGAGGCGGGCAAGTTCGCGGACGAGATCGCGCCGATGAAGACCCGCATGGCCGTCGTCGACAAGGAGACCAAGGAAATCTCGCATCGCGACGTCGAGATCGCCCATGACGAAGGTCCGCGCGCCGAGACCACCGCCGAGGGCCTTGCCGGCCTGAAGCCGGTGCGCGAGGGCGGCACGATCACGGCCGGCAATGCCAGCCAGCTTTCCGACGGCGCGTCGGCCCACGTCATGATGAGCGACAAGGAAGCGCAGCGCCGCGGGCTGACCCCGCTCGGCATCATGCGCGGCTTCAACGTCGCCGGCTGCGAGCCCGACGAGATGGGCATCGGCCCCGTCTTCGCCGTGCCGCGCCTGCTCGAACGCCACGGCCTCACCGTCGACGACATCGGCCTTTGGGAACTGAACGAGGCCTTCGCCGTGCAGGTCATCTACTGCCGCGACAAGCTCGGCATCGATCCGGCCAAGCTCAACGTCAATGGCGGCGCCATCGCGCTCGGTCATCCTTATGGAATGTCCGGCGCGCGGCTTTCCGGCCACGCCCTCATTGAAGGCAAGCGCCGCGGCGTCAAATATGCCGTGGTGACCATGTGCGTCGGCGGCGGCATGGGCGCGGCGGGACTGTTCGAGATCGTTTGATCGCATGAAGCACCCCCACTCCGCCTCCGCTTCGCTCCGGCACCTCTCCCCCTGCCCAGGGGAGAGGAAGGGATCGAGCATGCGGCCGGCGTTTCCTCTCCCCTTCTGAGGGGGAGAGGTGGCCTGAAAGGCCGGAGTGGGGGTCTGCGCAACGCTTAGAAGGAGATATACATGGACCTTCGCTACACATCCGAGGAACTCGCCTTCCGCGACGAGGTGCGCCAGTTCCTGAAGGACAAGCTGCCGGCCGAGATCCGCCAGAAACTGATCGACGGCGAGCACATGGACAAGGACGACCTCGTCACCTGGTCGCGCATTCTCAACGAGAAGGGATGGGCCGTGCCGCATTGGCCGGCGGAATATGGCGGCACGGGCTGGGACCCGATGCGGCAATACATCTACCTCGAAGAGACGCAGAAATGGCCGGCGCCGCAGCCGCTCGCCTTCGGCGTCAACATGGTCGGGCCGGTCATCTATACCTTCGGCAACGCGGCGCAGAAGGCGCATTATCTGCCGCGCATCGCCAATCTCGACGACTGGTGGTGCCAAGGCTTTTCCGAACCGGGCGCCGGCTCCGACCTCGCCTCGCTCAAGACGAAAGCCGTGCGGGACGGCGACCATTACATCGTCAACGGCCAGAAGACCTGGACGACGCTCGCCCAATATGCCGACTGGATCTTCTGCCTCGTGCGCACCGATCCGGACGCCAAGAAGCAGTCCGGTATCTCGTTCCTTTTGATCGACATGAAGACGCCGGGCATCGAGGTCCGCCCCATCGTCACCATCGATGGCGGGCGGGAGATCAACGAGGTGTTCTTGACCGACGTGAAGGTGCCGGTCGAAAACCTCGTCGGCGAGGAGAACAAGGGCTGGGACTATGCCAAGTTCCTGCTCGGCAACGAGCGCATCAACATCGCCCGCGTCGGCATGTCGAAGCAGCGGCTCGCGCGCATCCGCGAACTGGCGGCGAAGGAGATGTCGTCCGGCCGGCCGCTGATCGAGGACGAGCGCTTCCGCGAAAAGCTCGCCTCGGTCGAGATCGATTTGAAGGCGCTGGAGCTGACGCAGCTGCGCGTCGTTGCGGCCGATGCCAAGCGCGGCAATACCGGCAAGCCGGACCCGGCGTCCTCGATCCTCAAGATCAAGGGTTCGGAAATCCAGCAGGCGACCACGCATCTCCTGATGCAGGTCATGGGCCCGCACGCCATGCCCTTCCATTCGGGCGACATGGACGGCTCGAACGAGCTGCCGATCGAACCCGACTACGCCGCCACCGCCGCGCCAGGCTATTTCAACTTCCGCAAGGTCTCGATCTATGGCGGCTCGAACGAGATCCAGAAGAACATCATCGCCAAGGCGGTGCTGGGGTTGTGATGACGCTCGGCCATGCAGGCGCTCGACGTTGCCCCCCTCTGCCCTGCCGGGCATCTCCCCCGCGAGGGGGGAGATCACGCGGTGTCGACGACGAGACTAATCTCCCCCCATGCGGGGGAGATGGCCGGCAGGCCAGAGGGGGGCGCCATAGGGCGCTAACGGCAGACACATTCAGGAGCTACCATGGACTTTGACCTTTCCGACGAGCAATCCATGCTCAAGGACTCTCTCGACCGCCTCTTGAAAGACTCCTACGGCTTCGAGCAGCGCAAGAAATACATGGCCGATCCCGCCGGCTTCAGCGCCGAGATGTGGAACGCCTATGCCGAGATGGGGCTGATGGCGCTGCCTTTTTCGGAGGAAGATGGCGGGCTCGACGGCACGCCGGTCGAGACCATGATCGTGATGGAATCGCTCGGTCGCGCGCTGGCGCTCGAGCCCTATTTCGCGACGGTTATCCTCGGCGGCGGCGCGCTCAAGGCGGCCGCTTCCGCCGACCAGCGAGCCGAACTCGTGCCGCAGATCGCCGAGGGTTCGCTCAAGCTCGCCCTCGCCCATACCGAGCGCAATTCGCGCTACGACCTCCACCATGTCGAGACGAAGGCGGTGAAGGACGGCGACCACTGGCGGCTTACCGGCCAGAAGAGCGTCGTGCTCCATGGCGAGGCTGCCGATAAAATCATCGTCGTCGCCCGCACGGCCGGCGACGTGCGCGACGAAAACGGCATCGGCCTCTTCCTCGTCGATGCTTCCGCCGAAGGCCTGACGCGGCGCGGATACCCGACGCAGGACGGCGCGCGCGCGGCCGAACTCAGCCTCGACAACGTGGCCGCCGAAGCGCTGGGCGATCCGGCCACCGGGCTTTCGGCGCTGAAGAAAACCATCGACGGCGCCATCGCGGCCCTGTCGGCCGAATCCATCGGCGTGATGTCGGCGATGCAGGAATTGACGGTCGACTATCTCAAGGTCCGCAAGCAGTTCGGCGTGCCGATCGGTGCCTTCCAGGTCCTTCAGCACGCCGCCGTCGACATGTTCGTCGCCATCGAGCAGGCGCGCTCGATCACGCTCTACGCCACGATGATGGCGGGCAGCGACGATGCGGCGGCGCGCGCGCAGGCGATGCACGCGGCCAAGGCCGAGATCGGGCGCGGAGGGCGCGTGTGCGGCGAGAATGCGATCCAGCTTCACGGCGGCGTCGGCATGACGATGGAATATGCCGTCGGGCACTATTTCAAGCGCATGACGATGATCGACACGCAGTTCGGCGACGCCGACTTCCACCTGCGCGCGCTTGCCCGCGGGCAAGGGCTGTTCGAGGCTGCGTAAGCCTTTTCATGGCCGGTTGCCTCGTGCGGCCGGCCATGCCACATCTGCGGCCCCGACAGGCACCCGCAGGAGACGAGACATGCAAATCCGCCAGATCACCGAGGACTATTCGGTCTCCCCGCAGATCGGTGTCGAGCATGTGCCGCTCATCGCCGGCGCGGGCTTCAAGAGCATCGTGTGCAACCGCCCCGACGACGAGGACCCCGGCCAGCCGTCGGTCGAAATCATCCGCAAGGCCGCCGAGGAAGCCGGCCTCGCCTTCCGCCATCTGCCGGTGATCTCCGGCCAGATGACCGAGGACAACGCCCGCGACCAGGCCGCGCTCCTGAAGGAACTGCCCAAGCCCGTCCTCGCCTATTGCCGCTCCGGCACCCGATGCGCCAACCTCCACGCCGCGATCCAGCAGATGGGGCTGTAGGTCTCAGGCTTCGTAGTCGAAATCTTCGTCCGGCTCGAAATCAGGTGGCTGTTGGCGGCCATGCCGGATCGCCAGCACCGTGATGACATCATCTGAAACTTCGTAGTCGATAACATGGTCGCCGACGATCAGCCGGCGTGCGCCCGGCACGGGCAATCGTCCGCTTCCAAGTCCGATGTCGGGAAAACGGGCGAGGTTGACGCGCGCCTCCTGCATCCGCATCACGAAAGCTTCGGCGGCGCTCCTGCTGTGCTGACGCAGATAGTGCGCGTCCGCCTTCAGATAGTCCGCTGCCTGGGCCGACAGGCGAACCCTAGGCAACGCGCCGTCCGACGAGTTCGCTTACCTCGCGCAGGACCTTGTCCATGTCCTCGCTCGCGCCAGCATCGGCTTGTTTGCGACCGGCACTGACCGCCAGAATATCCGCGCCTTCGGACGCCAAATAGAATTTCAGCGCCCGGACGATCACCCAACTGCGGGAACGGTCGCAGGTTTGCGCGATCTCCTCGATCGCCGACAGCATGTCTTCCGGAAGCCTCATGGCGATCGGATCGGACAAGGGGGGCTTGGTCATTGCGGCACCTCCAATTTGTAATACACCGTATCACAAATTGGAGACATGTCAGCCATGCTCAGTACAGCACCCGCACCAGGAACAGCGTGATCACCGGGAAGGCCAGGAGGATGATCGTGCGGAACATGTCGCTCATCACGAAGGGCATGACGCCCTTGTAGGTCTGCATGATGGGCGTCGATCGATCCATCGAGTTGATGACGAAGAGGTTCATGCCCACCGGCGGCGTGATCAGCCCCACCTCGACGACGATCAGGACGAGGATGCCGAACCACAGCGCGAACTCTTCCGGCCCGAGGCCGAAATCGAGGGCCGAGACGATCGGGAAGAAAATCGGGATCGTCAGGAGGATCATGGACAGCGAATCCATGAAGCAGCCGAGCACGACGTAGAAGAACAGGATGCCGATCAGAACCATCATCGGCTCGAAGCCCTGGCTGGTGATGAACGTCGCGGCAGCGACCGGCATCTGCGAAAGCGCCAGGAAGGAATTGTAGAACGCCGCGCCGAAGACGATGAAGAAGATCATGGCCGTCGCCGACGCCGTCATCAGGATGGAATCGATCAGCGTCCTGCGCGTCAGCCCGCCACTGACCCATGCGATGAGACCCGTGCCGGCAGCGCCCACGGCGGCCGCCTCGGTGGGCGTGAACCAGCCCGTATAGATGCCGCCGACGACGGCGATGAACACCAGCAACACCGGCCAGACGTCGAACAATGCGCGGAAGCGCTGGGCATAGGGCTGGCGCTCGCTCGATCCGGCGGAGTCGGGATAGAGGCGGACATAGATCGCGATTGCGATCATGTAGCCGATAGCCGCGAGGATGCCGGGAATGAAGGCGGCAACGAAGAGCTTGGCGATGTTCTGCTCGGCGAGGATGGCATAGATGACCAGGACCACCGAAGGCGGGATCAGGATGCCGAGCGTACCACCGGCCGCAAGCGTTCCCGTTGCCAGCGCGCCAGAATAGCCGTAGCGCTTGAGTTCGGGCAGAGCGACCTGCGCCATGGTGGCCGCCGTCGCCAGCGAAGAACCGCAGATGGCCCCGAACCCGGCACAGGCGCCGATGGCCGACATGGCGACGCCGCCCTTGCGGTGGCCGAGCCAGGAATTGGCGGCGTTGAACAGCGACTGCGACATGCCGCCAAGCGAGGCGAACTGGCCCATCAGCAGGAACAGCGGGATGATCGACAGCGAATAGCTGGAGAAGGTCGAATAGGTCTCGCCCTTCAGCCGCGACAGGATCGGCGCGGGCGAGCCCATGATGAGATAGGTGCCGATGAGGCCCGTCACCAGCATGGCAAGCGCGATCGGAATGCGCAGGAAGATCAGGAAGAGGAGCGCCGGGAACGACCAGAGGCCGAGTTCGAGATTGCTCAATGGACTGCTCCCTGGCCGGGACCGAGAATGGTGCGGCCGGTCCGCACTTCCTGCACGCGCACGATAAGGACGTAGATCGAGATGACGACCGCGACGCACGCCGCCGCCATCGCCGCCGCAAAGCCCCACCAGACGGGGAACTGCAGGATGAAGGTCGTTTCCTGGTAGCGGATCTTGTCCCACATGCCGCGCCAGAGCTGCAGCGCGATGAGAACGATCACCGCCGTCATCAGCAGTTCTGCAACGAGATCGATGACCCGGTTTATGGCCGGCGACAGGAAGCTCGTGAAGACGTCGACGGTCGCGTGGCCGCGCGTCAACTGACACCAGGGCAGGAAGGCGAAGACGGCGAAGGCGGTGCCCGCCTCGACCAGCTCGAAATCGCCCGGCACCGGCCTCAGCCCGAACGCCGTCAGCCCGCGCCCGGTGATCGAGACCACGGTGATGACCGTGATCGCCACCAGCGCCAGCCCACCGATGATCGCCAGCCCGCGTGCAAGCCCCGCCATGAATCGCGAGAGGTTCATCCTCTCCTCCCTCATCAACACCGCTCCGGCAGGCAGGCTACAGCCGTGCCAAGCCTGGAGCAACGAACTCCCTGAGGCGGATTGTTATAGAACATAACGTTGAGAATCAAGCTGACGGCGGTTGTCCCGCCGCCATGCCGACCGTGCACCCACGAGGCGGAAAAGGAAAGACGCGCGGAGCGGAAACCCACGGCTTCCGCTCCACGCAACGCCTCACCTATTCGGCGGTGTATTTCTCGATCAGACCGCGCGCCTCGTCGAGCAGCGCCTGCCCTTCGATGCCCTTGCCGTCCATCTCGGCGACCCAGTTGTCGATCACCGGCTGCGCGGCTTCCTGCCACTTGGCCGATTCCTCGGCCGACAGTTCGATGATGTTGTTGCCCTCGGCCAGCTTGCGGCCCGGCGCGTCGTATTCCTGCTGGGTGCGGCCGGCGAAGGCCGAGAACTCGGCGCCCGAATTCTCGTCGAGGATCGCCTTCAGATCGTCCGGCAGGCTGTCATACTTGGCCTTGTTCATCGCCAGCACGAAGGTCGTGGTATAGAGCGCGTGGTCGCCGCCGAATTCGGTGTGGTTGTCGACCAGTTCGGGAACGCGCAGCGCGGTCGTGACCTCCCACGGCACCACCGCGCCCTGGATCACGCCCTTCGACAGCGCCTCGGGCACCTGCGGGATCGGCATGCCGATCGGATTGGCGCCAAGCTCGGTCAGGAGTGCCGTGATCACGCGTGTCGGCGCGCGGACCGTCATGCCCGACAGATCCTCCATCGTCTCGACCGGCTCCTTGGAATGGATGATGCCGGGCCCATGGACCCAGGTGCCGAGAATGTGCGTGTCGGCGAATTCGGTGTCGCGCAGCCTGGCGTCGAAGATGTCCCAATAGGCGCGCGACGTCGCCTCGGCATTGGTCATCATGAAGGGCAGTTCGAAGACCTCGACGGAGGGGAAACGGCCGGGCGTGTTGCCGGGCAGCGTCCAGACGATGTCGACCGTGCCCTCGGCGGCCTGGTCATAAAGCTGCGGTGGCGTGCCGCCGAGTTGCATGGCCGGATAACGCTCGATCTTGATGCGGTCGCCGGAAGCGTCCTCGATCTTGTCGGCCCAGACGTCGAGGACGTGGGTCGGCACGTTGGCCTGCGCCGGCAGGAAATGGTGCAGCCGCAGCGTCACCTCCTGCGCCAGTGCGGATGTGGAACCGGCCAGCCACGTCGCCGAGGCCAGCACACCGGCGGCGAGCGCCGCCCTGAAAGACTTCATCTGCATCGATTTCCTCCCTGATGCTGCGGACCGGCCGCTCTCCCACGATAACCGGTCTTCAGGCAGCGATCCTACATGGATTTATGTAACAATAAAGAGCCGTCACGCGTCATTTTCGTAACACGTTAGAGCGGCAACGCATCCGTCTCCTTCAACGTCTGCAGCACGATCGCCGTCTTCACATGCTGCACCGATTCATGCGGCAGGAGCACTTCGTTGACGAAGTCGGCGAGCGACTTCAGGTCGGGCGTGACGACCTTGAGGAAATAGTCCATCTCGCCCGTCAGCGCGTAGGCCTCCTGCACCTGCGGCAGACGCGCCAGAAGCTCGGAAAAGCGCTGCGCATTATCGCGGTTGTGGGTGGCGAGCGTCACCGAGATGACGTTGACCAGCGGAAAGCCGAGCCGGTCGCGGTCGAGCGTCGCACGGTATCCCTTGATGAAACCGGCCTCCTCCAGCCGCTGTCGTCGCCGCGAGCATTGCGAGGGTGAGAGGTGGACGCGTTCGGAAAGGTCGTTATTCGTCAGCCGCGCATCCGTCTGCAAAAGCGCGAGTATCTTGCGATCGAATGCGTCTACAAGGTCGATATCAGCCATCTGCTCACCATCCATGCATGCCTCGTGCATAACTTGCCCATTTCGCGCATCAGAATGCAAGCCGCTTGCACGACCTTCGGCGTAGGATCGGGCCAATCAATTCAGGAGGATGAAATGGGTCCCTTCCCGCACGACGCGCCGCCCGCCGAGATCACCCGCGCCAACCCCGCCGGCACCGACGGTTTCGAGTTCGTCGAGTTCGCGCATCCCGAGCCCGAAAAGCTCGCCGAACTCTTCACGCGCATGGGTTACACCAAGGTCGCGACCCACAGGACCAAGAAGATCGACGTCTGGCGGCAGGGCGACATCAACTATGTCGTCAATGCCGAACCCGGCTCGCACGCGATGCGCTTCGTCGACGAGCACGGCCCCTGCGCTCCCGCCATGGCCTGGCGCGTCGTCGATGCGAAACACGCATTTGACCACGCCGTCTCCAAGGGCGCGACGCCCTATGAGGGCGACGACAAGACGCTCGACGTGCCCGCCATCGTCGGCATCGGCGGCTCGCTTCTCTATTTCGTCGAGACGTATGGCGACCGCGGTTCGGCCTACGAGGCCGAATTCGAGTGGCTGGGCGAAAAAAACCCGAAGCCCGAAGGCGTCGGCTTCTACTATCTCGACCACCTCACCCACAACGTCTTTCGCGGCAACATGGACAAGTGGTGGGCCTTCTACCGCGAATTGTTCGGCTTCAAGCAGATCCACTTCTTCAACATCGACGGCCGCATCACCGGCCTGATGAGCCGCGCGATCACCAGCCCCTGCGGAAAGATCCGCATTCCGCTCAACGAGTCCAAGGACGAGACGAGCCAGATCGAGGAATATCTGCGCAAGTACAAGGGCGAAGGCATCCAGCACATCGCGGTCGGCACGGACGGCATCTTTGATGCCACCGACAGGCTCGACGCCAACGGCCTGAAATTCATGCCGAAGCCGCCCGAAACCTATTACGAAAAGAGCCACGAGCGCGTCGCCGGCCATGACGAGCCGATCGACCGCATGAAAAAGCACGGCATCCTGATCGACGGCGAAGGCGTGCTTGACGGCGGCACGACGAAGATCCTGCTGCAGATATTCTCGAAAACCGTGATCGGCCCGATCTTTTTCGAGTTCATCCAGCGAAAGGGCGACGAAGGCTTCGGCGAAGGCAATTTCCGCGCCCTGTTCGAGAGCATCGAGGAAGACCAGATCAGGCGCGGCGTGATCAAGGTCGAGGCGGCGGAATAGTTCGTCTTATAGCCCTGCAGCCTTCCGCAAAGCCGCGTTCATGCGGCTTTGCCAGCCTGGGCCGGAAGCGCGGAATGTCTCGATCACATCGCCGTCCAACCGCAAGGTCACCTGTTTTTTTGGGTTTTCGACCGAAGGTCGGCCACGGCTACGCTCAATGCTCGCAGCCAGTTCCCGGAAAACTTCGGCGAAGGGGCGAGCCTGCCTTAGTTCTTCGTCCGTCGACACCCAATCATCAGGATCGTCTGCAATTTTGCGAAGAAGGTCGGCCTCTTGAGCATCCGTCCAGTTTTCCGGCTCGTTCTGAATTTGATCATTCACCTTCAGCCGCGCCATATTCGCTTCCTTTCGGCAAAACTTGCGGGTCGCATTGAGATCACCGAGATCGCCTCACGTCCTAAAGGCCGGAATGCCACGGTCATGTCGTGACCTTGCCAATTTGTAGTCGCCTTGAAGCGTCCGTCTCTGGCAGCCGTAACCACGCTTCGATCGAAATACGTTGGGTCAAGGTCCGCAAAGTCCAGCAAATGCTTGCGCAAATTCTTGATCCGCTTGGGTTCGTCCCACACGATCTGCATTAAATGTAACTACCGAAATTCACGTCGTCAACTTTTTCGCAGCCCCAATCGCCGCCTTGATACGCTTAGTGTCGCTGACCTCATTCATTAACAGCAACACAAGCCTGGCATTCAGCCGCGTGCTTTCTTCCAGGCTCAGCCCGTCATGCGCGGCCATCAGCGCGGCGTAGACATCGTCACCCGCTGCACCCAGCCGGTCCTCGCCGATCTCGCTCATACCATCCCCCTCGCGCGCTCATATGCAGCGACGATCTCCGCCACCGACGGATTGTCGAACCGTGCCGCCAGATGCTGGTCGGGCCGGACCAGCCAGACCGTGCCGGCGCCGTAGCGTTTCGCGACCAGCCCCTCGGCATCGATCAACGTCGTTGTGTCACCCCGTCGCGACCAGTCAGTGGTAACGACGATGCGGTCGATTTCCGCCGGCAGGCCGTCCGGCAGATCCGCCTCGACCGCCATCACCGCGAAGCGTCCGCCGAAATGGTCGAGCAGCCAGCCGCCTTTTACCGGCGCATCGGACATCGCCTGCCCGACGCCCTCCCCCTGGCCTTGCAGCGATAGCCCCGCCAGCGAGCAGGGCCGCGACAGGCGTCCCGAATTCACCAACCGCCGCGCGAATTCGTGCTCGCCGGCAAGGTCGAGCACCGCGTGGCGGAAGATGCGTTCCATCTCGCTTTTGGGTGTCATGAAGCCGGTCGCGCGTGCGGAGTTCAGGATGTTCTCGTCGGCGCCGTGGATGCGCTCTTCATCATAGGTGGCGCTGAGGTTTTCGGGTGCCTCGCCCTTCACCACCATCGCCAACTTCCAGATGAGATTGTCGACGTCCTGGATGCCGCCATTGCCGCCGCGCGCGCCGAAGGGGGAGACGATGTGCGCGCTATCGCCCGCGAAGACGACGCGGCCATGGACGAAACGGTCGAGCCGGCGGCACTGGAAGGTGTAGACCGACACCCAGTCGAGCGTGAAATCGCGATGGCCGACGATCGCCTCGATGCGCGGGATGACGTTTTCGGACCGCTTCTCCACCTCCGGATCGGCGTCCCAGCCAAGTTGCAGATCGATGCGGTAGATGTCGTCCGGTTGCTTATGCAAAAGCGCGGACTGTCCCTTGTGGAAGGGCGGCTCGAACCAGAACCAGCGCTCCGGCGGAAAATCCGCTTTCATCTCGACATCGGCGATCAGGAACCGTTCCTCGAAGACGCGGCCGGCGAAATCGAGGCCCATCATCGCGCGAACCGGCGAGCGTGCCCCGTCGCAGGCGAGCAGCCAGTCGGTCTCGATTTCGTAGGTGCCGTCCGGCGTCTCGACCGAAACACGCACACCGTCGGCGGATGGCTCGACACCCGTCACACGGTTCTTCCATCTGAGGTCGATCAGGTCCTTAAACTCGGCCGCGCGTTCGACCAGATACCGCTCGACGTAATATTGCTGGAGGTTGATGAAAGCCGGCATCTTGTGGCCGGGCTCGGGCAGGAGGTCGAAATTCCAGACCTCGCGGTCGCGGTGAAACAACCGCCCCACCTTCCACGTCACGCCCTTTTCGACCATGCGCTCGCCGATGCCGAGGCGGTCCATAATCTCCAGCGTGCGCTTCGACCAGCAGATCGCGCGGCTGCCCAGCGAGACGACGTCGTTGTCGTCCAGCACCACGCATTCGATGCCGTGCAGCGCGCAGTCGATCGCCGCAGCGAGGGCCACCGGCCCGGCGCCGACGATGACGATCTTCCTGCGTGCACCCGCCTCGCCGGAGAGTTCCGGCGGCGTCTTGTATTCGAACGGCTGGTACTGGTAGCGCGGCATCAGGCGAGCCCCATGCGGCGGATTTCGGGGTCGCGCTCGAAGGTGAGGAAGAATTCGTCGAGTTGCGGCGGCTTCACATCGGTGCCGGCAAGCATTGCATGGGCCTGTCCGCGATGGTGAATCTGGTGCTGGAAGAGATGAGCGAGGAGATCGTCGATGCGCTCGGGGAATTGCCCCTTGTGGCCGCGATCCGTGACAACCGTCCGCTCGGTGTCGTCATCCGAGAGCCGGTCGCAGAATGCGATCAGCCGCTCATCCGCCGCCTTTTGCAGCGGCGCAAGTTCGGATGCGTGGGCGAACACGATCTCGTCGTCATAGACCCGCTCTCCGCGTCCGCCCTCTTCCAGCGCGTCGATGTAGTAGAGGTCGACGAAGTGGTTGTGTGAGAGCGTCGCGGCGATGGAGGGGAAGAAGGAGGTGCGGGTTGCGGTGAAGGCCACGCTGTCGAGATTTGCGCATGCGCGCAGGAGGACGTGGTTTGACCAGCGATTGTTGCGCGCCATGGCGGAAAAATGTCGCGGTAGATTGGTCACGTGATCGCCTCCTCTCTTTAAAGCTTGCGGGCTTCAATACCCCCACCCCGCACCCCTCCCCACAAGGGGGAGGGAGACGTCGGCGTCGAGCCACCATTCAAATCAGATCAATTCATCCGAGGTGCGGTGCGACGCTGACATCCTTCCTCCCCCTTGTGGGGAGGAATAAAAGGTGGGGGTATCCTGAAGCCTACCGCCCCCAATCACCCCTGCAACTCTCCCCACATCGCCTTGTCCCGCTCCGCCGTCCAGATCCGCGGCGTGTCGATCCCCAGCGCCTCGTCATAGGCGCGGGCGACGTTGAAGGGCAGGCAGTGCTCGTAGATGGCGTAGTCGCCGAATTTCGGGTCGCAGACTTCGCGGCACGCGTCCCAGGCTTCCTTCAGCGAGCCGCCGCCCTGCGCCACGCGGGCGATCGGGCGGTAGGTGGACATGACGAAATCGGCGGTGTTGTCGATCGCGTCGTTGACCATGTCCGGGCCGACCAGCGCGTCGCCGCGGCCGGGGGCGATGGCGTCGAGGTCGAAGGCGCGAATTTCCTCCAGCGTCATCGGCCAGTCGGAAAAATGCCCGTCGCCGCAATAGCAGGCGGAGTGGTATTCGACGATGTCGCCGGTGAACATCACGTTCTCGTCCGGCACATAGGCGACGATGTCGCCCGCCGTGTGCGCGCGGCCGAGGAACATCAGGTCGACGCGGCGCTTGCCCATATGGACGGTCAGCCGGTCATTGAAGGTCATGGTCGGCCAGGTGAGGCCCGGGATCGATTCATGACCCTGGAAGAGGCGCGGGAAGCGGCCGAACTCCGAATCCCAGTCCTCCTGCCCGCGCTCGACCACCATGGACCGCGCCTTTTCCGACATGAAGATTTCCGACGCGCCATAGGCCGATGCGCCGAGCACGCGCACCGCGTGATAGTGCGACAGCGTCACATATTTGATCGGCTTGTCGGTGACGGTGCGGATCTTCTCGATGACCTTGTTCGCCAGGCGCGGCGTCGCCTGTGCGTCGATGATCATGACCGAATCGTCGCCGATGATGACCCCGGTGTTCGGATCGCCCTCGGCGGTGAACGCCCACAGGTCGCGGCCGATCTCGGTGAAGGAGATGTTCTTTTCGGCCATGTCGCCGGTCGATGCGAAGTTCTTGGTCATGTGTGCTCCAGTTTGTTTTCCGCGTCGCAAAGCACCCCCACTCCGTCCCTTCGGGCCACCTCTCCCCCTGCCCCGGGGGAGAGGAAATGCGCTTCATCAATCTCAGCGCTCATTCAGCCTGGGTTCCTCTCCCCGGGGCAGGGGGAGAGGTGGCGCGCGAAGCGCGACGGAGTGGGGTGCTTTGTGGTCAATTGTTTTCCGGCTCGTACCTCTCCACCACCTGCTCGATCGCGCCGAAGATCGAATGGCCCGCCTTGTCTTTCATCTCGATGCGGACAGTGTCGCCGAAGCGCATGAAGGGGGTCGTCGCCTTGCCGGTTTCGATCGTCTCGATGGTGCGGATTTCGGCGATGCAGGAATAGCCGACGCCGCCGGCATCGACCGGCTTGCCCGGCCCGCCGTCAAGCTTGTTCGACACCGTGCCCGAGCCGATGATCGAGCCCGCCACCAAAGGCCGCGTCTTCGCTGCGTGGGCGATCAGGGTCGGGAAGTCGAACGTCATGTCGACGCCGGCGTTCGCGCGGCCGAACGGCTTGCCGTTGTAATCGACCATCAAGGGCAGCAAGAGCTTGCCGCCGTCCCAGGCGTCGCCGAGTTCGTCCGGCGTCACCGCGACCGGCGAGAAGGCCGAGGAGGGCTTCGACTGGAAAAAGCCGAAGCCCTTGCCGAGTTCGGCCGGGATCAAGCCGCGCAGCGACACGTCATTGACCAGCATGACCAGCCGGATCGCCTCACGCGCCTTGTCGAGGCTCGCCCCCATCGGCACGTCGTCGACGATGATTGCAATCTCGCCTTCCATGTCGATGCCATAGGCTTCGTCGGCCATCACGATCGGATCGCGCGGCCCGAGGAACGTGTCCGAACCGCCCTGATACATCAGCGGGTCGGTCCAGAAGGTGTCCGGCATCTCGGCATTGCGCGCCTTGCGCACGAGTTCGACGTGGTTGACGTATGCCGAGCCGTCCGCCCACTGATAGGCGCGCGGCAGGGGCGACATCGCGTCGTGCTCGTGGAAGCGCTCGGTCGGCACTGCGCCGACTTCGAGGCTTTCGGCCAGCGCTTCGAGATGCGGCGCGATCCGGCGCCAGTTGTCGAGCGCGGCCTGCAGCGTCGGGGCGAGGAAGGACGCATCCGTCGAGCGCGTCAGGTCGCGCGACACGAGCACCAGTTTTCCGTCGCGCGTGCCGTTCTTCAGCGTGGCAAGTTTCATGCGGTCTCCATCCCCTTGGCCCGGTATGGGCTCTCTTGTCGTCGCGCCATCATTGCAGCCGGCGGCACTTAACTCCAGTCGCCTTCGATCGTGCCATCGAAGCGCTTCTTCAGGTCGCTCCAGCAATCGATGTAGTCGTCCTGAAGCGTCTCCAGCCCCAACCCGTATTTCGTCACAAGCTGGGGAAAGCGCGTTTCGAACATGAACGCCATGGTGTTTTCCAGCTTCACCGCCTTCAGGTCGGCACGTGATGCCTTCTCGAAGCCGCCCGCGTCGGGCCCATGCGCCAGCATCATGTTATGAAGGCTCATGCCGCCGGGCACGAAGCCCTCTTCCTTCGCGTCATACTGGCCGCGGATCAGGCCCATGAATTCGGACATGATGTTGCGGTGATACCAGGGCGGGCGGAACGTGTTCTCGGCCACCATCCAGCGCGGCGGGAAGATGACGAAGTCGATATTCGCCGTCCCCTCCTCGCCGGAGGGCGCGGTGAGAACCGTGAAGATGGACGGGTCGGGATGGTCGAACAGGATCGCGCCGACGGGCGAGAAGGTCGCGAGATCGTATTTGTAGGGCGCATAATTGCCGTGCCAGGCGACGACGTCGAGCGGCGAATGGCCGATCTCGGTGACGTGGAACTGGCCGCACCATTTGACGACGATCCGGCAGGGCGTTTCCTTGTCCTCATACCAGGCGACGGGCGTCTTGAAGTCGCGCGGGTTGGCAAGGCAGTTGGCGCCGATCGGCCCGCGATCGGGCAGCGTGAACTTGGCGCCGTAGTTTTCGCAAATGTAGCCGCGCGCGGTCTTTCCCATCAGCTCGACCTTGAAGGTGAGTCCGCGCGGCAGGATGCAGATTTCGCCCGGCTCGACCTCGATCACGCCCATCTCGGTCAAAAAGCGCACGCCGCCGTCCTGCGGCACGACCAGCATCTCGCCATCGGCGTTGAAGAAATGGTCGTCCACCATGTCGGCATTGGCGACATAGACATGCGCCGCCATGCCCGCCTGCCCCAGCACGTCGCCGGCAAGCGTCATCGTGCGCATGCCGGAGATGAAGTCGGTCTTCTCCGCCGGGATCGGCACCGGGTTCCAGCGGAACTGGCCGAGCGGCAGTTCATGCTCGCCCTTCGACGGCGCGGAGAGCCAGAGCGGCAGGTCGTAGGGCTTGAAGCGGCGATGGTGCTTCACGGACGGGCGGATGCGGTAGAGCCAGGAACGCTCGTTCGTTCCGCGCGGTGCCGTGAAGGGCGAGCCGGACAATTGCTCGGCATAGAGCCCATAGGCCGGCCGCTGGGGCGAATTCATGCCCTGAGGCAGCGCGCCGGGCAGGCTCTCGGTCTCGAAATCGTTGCCGAAGCCCGGCATGTAGTCGAAGCGCGCCTTCGGCTTTTTCGCCGGCGACGTGTGGCCGAGCACTTTGCTCATCTCGTTCATGGCGACCTCCCGGATTTGACGTCCCGTGTATTTCGTTGCATTCGTAACCATTGAAAATGTAACCATCAACGGTGCCGATGACGCTCGAGCTCGAACGCTTCCTCCCCTATCGGCTGAACCGGCTGGCGGACGTCATCAGCCGCGACTTCGCGAAAATCTACCGCGACCGCTACGGCCTCACCCGCCCCGAATGGCGGCTGCTCGCGGCGCTCGGCCAATATGAGAGGATGACGGCGACTGCCGTTGGCCAGCATTCGGCGATGCACAAGACCAAGGTATCGCGCGCCGTTTCCGCGCTCGAAAAGCGGCTGTGGCTGAAGCGGTCACCGAGCGCGGAAGACCGCCGCGTCGAACATCTGACGCTGACGAAGGCCGGCCAGGCCGCCTATCGCGAACTCGTACCCTTCGCCAAATCCTTCGAGGAAAACCTCCTCGCCAACATGTCGCCCGCCGACCGCGACGCCGTCCTGCGCGGCCTCGCCGCGCTGGAACGGGCGGGCGGTTGAGCGTCACTCCACCCGATGCGGATACTCGCGCCTGGGTGGGATGTTGTGGACGATGATTGCGAGCGAGATCAGGACGAGGCAACCGATCAGGACGACGACAAAGAGCTGGATGCCGTGAAGGCCGTTGCCGAAGGCGAGGATCGGCAGCGCACAGGCTGGCGGATGGGTGACGCGCAGCGCCCGCATCACCACGATCGCCATGCCCACCGAAAGTGCCGCGGCGATCCAGACGCCGGGGAACAGCGAGAAAGTGGCCTCGCATATGACGGCCGAGATGAAGAAGCCCGCCATCACGTTCAGCGGCTGGGCGAGCGGGCTCGACGGCTGGCCGAACAGGAGTGCCGAACTCGCGCCCAGCGGGGCGAGCAGCAGCGGCAGGTCTGTCGTCGATGCCAGATAACCGACGAAGCACATGCCCAGCGCCGCGCCGATCCCGGCCTTGACGTTGGAGCCAAGCCCGACGGGCGTTTCGTGTCGTGTCAGCAATATACGCGCAAACCGCCGCATCGCCTGCCGCCTACCAGTCCATCACGACCTTGCCGGAATTGCCCGAGCGCATGGCCTCGAAGCCTGCGGCATAGTCATCGATGCCGATGCGATGCGTGATGAGCCCCGACACGTCGAGCGGCCCCTGCACCAGCGCGATCATCTTGTACCAGGTCTCGAACATCTCGCGGCCGTAGATGCCCTTCAGCGTCAGCATCTTGAAGATGACCTTGTTCCAGTCGATCTCGAATCCGGTCGGCGCGATGCCGAGGATGGCGATCTTGCCGCCATTGTTCATCGTGTCGATCATGTCGCGGAAGGCGGCCGCCGAGCCCGACATTTCAAGCCCGACGTCGAAGCCTTCCGTCATGCCCTCCTCGCGCATCACGTCGCGCAGGCTCTCCTTCGAGGCGTCGACGACATGGTGGATCTTCATCTTGCGGGCGAGGTCGAGCCGCACCGGGTTGATGTCGGTGATGACGACCTTGCGCGCGCCCACAGCCTGCGCCACCAGCGCGCCCATGATGCCGATCGGCCCCGCGCCCGTCACCAGCACGTCCTCGCCGACGAGATCGAAGGAGAGCGCGGTGTGGACGGCGTTGCCCAGCGGATCGAAGATCGCGGCGATCTCGTCCGGCACGTCGTCGGGGATCGGCACGACATTGTGTTTGGGCAGGACCAGATATTCGGCGAAGGAGCCCGGCCGGTTGACGCCGACGCCGAGCGTGTTGCGGCAGAGGTGGCCGCGCCCGGCGCGGCAGTTGCGGCAATGGCCGCACACGATATGCCCCTCGCCCGAGACGCGCTGGCCGACCTTGTATTCGCTCACCGCCGCGCCGAAATCGGCGACCTCGCCGACAAATTCATGCCCCGTCACCATCGGCACCGGCACGGTCTTTCGCGCCCATTGGTCCCAGTTGAAGATGTGGACGTCGGTGCCGCAGATCGCGGACTTCTTCACCTTGATGAGGACGTCGTTGGGGCCGACTTCCGGCAGCGGCACTTCTTCCATCCAGATGCCGGGCTCCGCTTTGGCTTTGACGAGTGCACGCATCATGTTGGACATGAACTGACCTCCGAATCGACAGCATTCCTTCGCGCCCCCCTCTGTCCTGCCGGACATCTCCCCCGCATGGGGGGAGATTGGCTGGGGCGATGGCGCGCGTAATCTCCCCCCTCGCGGGGGAGATGTCCGGCAGGACAGAGGGGCGCAACGTAGGGCGACGCGCTCATCAAACCACCCCCATCTCTTTTCCCACTGCCGCGAACGCCTCCACCGCGCGGTCGATATCCTCGACCGAATGCGCTGCCGACATCTGCGTCCTGATCCGCGCCTGGCCCTTTGGCACCACCGGAAACGAGAAGCCGATGACGTAGATGCCGTGGTCCATCAGCCGGTCGGCCATGTCTTTCGCCACTTGCGCGTCGCCGAGCATGACCGGGATGATCGCATGGTCGGCTCCGGCGAGCGTGAAGCCGGCCTTTTCCATGCCGGCGCGGAAGCGTGCGGCATTGTCGTTCAAGTGCCGGCGCAGCGCGTCCCCGTTTTCGACCATGTCGAAGACCTTGAGCGAGGTCGCGGCGATCACCGGTGCGAGCGTGTTGGAAAAGAGGTACGGCCGCGAGCGCTGGCGTAGCCAGTCGACGACCTCGCGCTTGCCCGACGTATAGCCGCCCGACGCGCCACCGAGCGCCTTGCCGAGCGTGCCGGTGACGATGTCCACCCGGCCCTCGACGCCGCAATGCTCGATCGAGCCGCGGCCATGGGTCCCGACGAACCCGACTGCATGGCTGTCGTCGACCATGACCATCGCGTCGTACTTCTCGGCAAGGTCGCAAACGCCCTGAAGGTTGGCGATGATGCCGTCCATCGAGAAGACGCCGTCCGTCGCGATCAGCCGGAACCGCGCGTCGGCGGCCTCCTTCAGCCGCGCTTCGAGTTCGCCCATGTCGTTGTTGGCGTAGCGGTAGCGCTTCGCCTTCGACAGCCGCACGCCGTCGATGATCGAGGCGTGGTTGAGCGCATCGGAGATGATGGCGTCCTCGTCCGACAGAAGCGTTTCGAACAGGCCGGTATTGGCGTCGAAGCACGAGCCATAGAGGATCGTGTCCTCGAAGCCGAGGAAGGACGAGATGCGCGCCTCGAGTGCCTTGTGCTCCTCCTGCGTGCCGCAGATGAAGCGCACCGAGGCCATGCCGTAGCCGTAGCGGTCGAGCGCGTGCTTGGCCGTCTCGCGCAGTTCGGCATTGTCGGCGAGGCCGAGATAGTTGTTGGCGCAGAAGTTCAGCACCTCGCGCCCGTCGGCGGTAATTTCGGCGGACTGCATCGACGAGATCACGCGCTCGGACTTGTAGAGGCCTTGGGATTTGAGGCCGTCGAGTTCGGCGGAGAGGTGGGAAAGGAAGGTGTTTGTCACGCTTATCTCCGAATCGGGTGCCCTACGTCGCCCCCCTCTGGCCTGCCGGCCATCTCCCCCGCAAGTAGGGAGATCACGCACGGTGGCGACGAGACCAATCTCCCCCCTCGCGGGGGAGATGCCCGGCAGGGCAGAGGGGGGCGCCATAGAGCGCCACCCTTAAATTCCTACCTCACATGCCCCTTGCCATAATGCTTCTCCAGCCGCGACTGGATCAGTTCGAAGCAGATCGACATCGCCCAGTAGATCAGCGCCGCCGCGATCAGCATCTCGAAGACGGTGAAATCGCGCCGGCCGATGATCTGCGCGGTGCGCGTCAGTTCCCACACACCCATCACCGAGACGAGCGAGGAGTCCTTCAGCATCGCGATGAACTGGTTGCCGGTCGGCGGCACGATCAGCCGCATCGCCAAGGGAAAGATGATCAGCCGGAAGGTCTGGCGCTCCGTGAAGCCCAGCGCCTTGGCCGCATCGTGCTGGCCATGCGCGACGCCGACGATGCCGGCGCGGAAGATTTCGGCCAGATACGCGCCGTAGCAAAGCGACAGCGCGATGATGCCGGACGGCACCGCGTCGAGCGCGAATTGCGGCCCGATCTGCGGCAGGCCGAGATAGATCAGATAGACCTGCAGCAAGAGCGGCGTGCCGCGAAAGAACGAGATGTAGAAGGTCGCGATCGCATAGGCCGGCCCCGATCTCGACAGCTTCCCGAGCGCTGCGGCAAGCGCGATGACCGAGGCGATGACGATCGAGATCAGCGAGACGTAGAGCGTCGTCACCGCGCCCGTCGTGATCATGTAGGACAGGTTCGTCCCACCGTCGCGCGTCGGTGCGAACCAGACGCCCAGATTGCGGTCGAAGCTGGTGATGAACAGGCCGAAAAGCAGGACGAGTTCGATCCAGACGATCAGCACCTGGATCTTGAACGGCACCAGGCGAAGGAGGATCAGGTTTGCCCAGATCGCGCCGCCGAGCAGGATGCCGGTCGCAAGGTGCAGCCCGAAGCCGACCTCCTGCCCCTCGCCCGTCGCCCCGCCCAGAAGCGGCGCGACCAGGCCGCCGGCGCGTGTGCCGCCAAGCCCCATCCAGACGAGGACGATCACGATCAGGAAAACGATGCCCGCCTCGATCCGCGACGGGCGGGCACGGACGAGCCAGCTCTCCGGTGGGAGAGCCGGCGCGTCGTTTATCGTGTCGGTTGCTGACATTACTCGACGGTCGTCAGGTCAACCTTGTACCACTTCTCCGACAGTTCGGAGAGGGTGCCGTCGGCGTGCAGCTCCTCGACGATCTCGGCGATGCGGGCGTTGAACTCCTCGTCGCCCTTGTCGGTTGCGACCGACAGCGGCTCGTAGAAGGCCGGATCGCCGACGATGCGCAGCGGATAGCCGTTGTTGATCGCTTCCTGGATGGTCGGCAGCGCCGAGAACACCGCATCGATGCGCACGCCGTCGCCGAGGCGCAGATCGTCGAAGGCGTTGGTGTCGGTCTCGTAGGTGCGGATTTCGGCCGCCGTCACCTGATATTCGAACTCGGGCACGCCCTCGGCATCGATCACCAGTTCGCGGTTGAGATAGGCGTCGTAGGTGCAGCCGCCGCACGAGCCGATGATTTTGTCGTTCAGTTCGTCTATCGACTGCACGTCGGAATCGGTGTGAACGGCGAAGGCGGCCGGCGTATAGTAGTAAATCGCGGGGAAATCGAGCACCTGCGCGCGCGCGGCGGTCGGCGTCATCGAGCCGACGGACATGTCCCAGCGCCCGGCCCAGCTACCTGCCGTGATCACTTCCCAGGAGGGGGTCACGATTTCCAGTTCGACGCCCATCTTCTCGGCGATCGCCTTGCCGACATCGATGTCGAACCCGTCCATTTCGTTGGCGTCATTGAGAAAGGACTGCGGCGGATATTCGGGGTCGCTCGACATGACCAGCTTGCCGGCCGAGGTCACGCGGTCGAGCGTTTCGCCTGCGATCACCGGCGAGCCGAGCATCGCCAGGACGGTCGTCAGGGCTGCAATTTTTCCCATTGCCATGAGAGTGTTCTCCTTTTTCTTTTTGAAGTTTCTTGCTTGTGAAATCGGGCGCCGAAGCGCCCGATCCCCTGTCGCGAGCGGCGCCTAGAAGAACGCCTGCAGCCCGGTCTGCGCGCGTCCGAGGATCAGCGCGTGGACGTCGTGCGTGCCCTCATAGGTGTTGACCGTCTCGAGGTTCTGCGCGTGTCGCATCACGTGGTACTCGACCTGGATGCCGTTGCCGCCGTGCATGTCGCGGGCCTGGCGGGCGATATCGAGCGCCTTGCCGCAATTGTTGCGCTTGACGAGCGAGATCATCTCGGGCGCGAACTTGTGCTCGTCCATCAGGCGGCCGACGCGCAAGCTACCCTGCAGGCCGAGCGCGATTTCCGTCTGCATGTCGGCGAGCTTCTTCTGGAAGAGCTGCATGCCGGCGAGCGGCTTGCCGAACTGCTTGCGGTCGAGGCCATACTGGCGGGCGCGGAACCAGCAATCCTCGGCAGCGCCCATCGCACCCCAGGAAATGCCGTATCGGGCGCGGTTCAAGCAGCCGAACGGGCCGGACAGACCGGAAATGTTCGGCAGCAGCGCGTCCTCGCCTACCTCGACGCCTTCCATGACAATTTCGCCGGTGATCGACGCGCGGAGGCTCAGCTTGCCGCCGATCTTCGGCGCGGACAGGCCCTTCATGCCCTTTTCGAGCACGAAGCCACGGATCTTGTTGTCATGGGCTTCCGACTTCGCCCAGACGACGAAGACGTCGGCGATCGGGGAGTTCGAGATCCACATCTTCGAGCCCGACAGGCGGTAGCCATCGGCCGTCTTCACGGCGCGCGTCTTCATGCCGTTGGGGTCGGAGCCGGCATCCGGCTCGGTCAGGCCGAAGCAGCCGATCCATTCGCCCGAAGCGAGCTTGGGCAGGTACTTCTTGCGCTGCTCTTCCGAACCGTAGGCATAGATCGGGTGCATGACGAGCGAGGACTGGACGCTCATCATCGAGCGGTAGCCCGAATCGATGCGTTCGACCTCGCGGGCGACGAGGCCATAGGCCACGTAGCCGGCACCGACGCCGCCATATTCCTCAGGGATCGTGACGCCCAGGAGACCGGATTCGCCCATCTCGCGGAAGATCGCGGGATCGGTCTTTTCCTCCAGATACGCCTCCTGCACGCGCGGCGCGAGCTTGTCGGCCGCAAAGGCGGCCGCCGTGTCGCGGATCATCCGCTCGTCTTCGGTCAGTTGATCGTCGAGAAGGAAAGGATCGTTCCACGCGAAAGCCGCGGACGTGTCCTTGGCTCTAACTTCCATGTTCATTTCGTCACCGTCCGGAGTTGCAGATTGCGAAAATTGCCATTTGGGCGGCAACTTAGTGCCATTGGACGCGGCGCGAAACAGTTTTTGTGCCCGACCGGCGGCAAGCGGCGGAATTACAACCGGATGGCGTAGCGGATTCCATCATAGATCGCCGCGTGGATGTTGCGCGCCGCGACCGCGTCGCCGATCCGGAAGAGGTCGAAACGTCCGTCAACGTTCGACTGCGGAAAGAGCGCACCCTGCCCGCCGACGAGGCTTTCGTAATCCACCGCGCCGCCGTTCCTCGAATGGGATTTGAGCGCGTGGTAGAGTTCGTCGTTCGCTGCCGTTCCGTGCTCGACGACAACCTGCTCCACGTGCCGATCCTCGGTCCAGCCCTTCGCATAGTCCGAGCCGAGCGTCGCCACCAACCCGTTGCCCTCGCGCCGGACGGCGACGACACGCGTGTTGATCGTCACCCGCACATGGCGCTCGTGGAAGGCGCGCATGTAGGGCACGTGGTTCATGCCGCCCATCTCCGGCGCGAACAGCCGTTCGGGCGAGACGAGTTCGAGCTTCGATCCCGCATTGCCGATCATCTCGGCCGCCGACATGCCCTGATGCCCGCCATTGTCGTCGAAAAGCAGCACGTTCTCGGCCGGTTTCACCGCGCCCGACAGGATGTCCCAGCTCGACACGACGAGGTCGTCGCCCGCCTCTAGCGGCGGGTTTTGCGGCAGGCCGCCGGTGGCGATCACCACAACGTCGGGCTCCAGTTCCAACACGTCCCCCACCTCCGCCCAGCAATCGTAGCGGATGGTCACGCCGAGATGGCCGAGTTCGGCCAGCCGCCAGTCGACGATGCCGACGAGTTCGCGGCGACGCGGGTTCTGCACCGCGAGCCCGATCTGACCGCCGGCTTTCGACGAGGCTTCCATCACGGTCACCTCGTGCCCGCGCTCGGCGGCGACGCGCGCCGCCTCCAGCCCGCCCGGCCCTGCGCCTACCACGACCACATGCTTGAGCGGCCCTTCCGTCCGGGCGATGACATGCGAAATCTGCGCTTCGCGTCCCGTCGCCGCATTGTGGATGCACAGCGCGCCGCCACCCTCATAGATGCGGTCGAGGCAGTAGGTCGCGCCGACGCAGGGGCGGATGCGGTGCTCCGCGCCGGCCTTCACCTTTGCGACGATATGCGGCTCGGCGATATGCGCGCGCGTCATGCCGACCATGTCGAGCTTGCCCTCGGCGATCGCATGGCGCGCGGTCGCGACGTCGGAAATCCGTGCGGCATGGAAGACCGGGAACTTCGTCGCGGCGCGCACCTCGCCGGCGAAATCGAGATGCGGCGCAGAGCGCATTCCCGTCACCGGGATGACGTCGACCAGTGCTGCATCGGTGTCGATATGGCCGCGGATGATGTTGAGAAAATCGACCTTGCCCGACCGCGCCAGCATCTGCGCGATCTCGACGCCTTCGGCGCGGGAGAGCCCCGTCTCCAGATCCTCGTCCGCCACCATACGGATGCCGACGACGAAATCCGGCCCGACGGCGTCGCGCACCGCATCGAGCACCCGCACCGAAAACCGCATCCGGTTTTCCAGCGACCCGCCATAGTCGTCCGCGCGATGGTTCGTCGCCGGCGACCAGAACCCGTCCATCAGATGACCATAGGCCTCGAACTCGATACCATCGAGCCCGGCTGCCTTCATGCGCTCAGCGGCCGACGCGTAGTCGGCGACGATGCGCTCGATGTCCCACTCCTCCGCCTCCTTCGGAAAGGCCCGATGCGCTGCTTCACGCACCGGCGAGGCGGAGAGGACCGGCAGCCAGTCGGCCCGGTTCCAGCCCGTCCGACGGCCCAGATGCGTCAACTGGATCATGACCTTGCAGTCATGTTCGTGGCAGGCATCCGCCAGTTCGCGCATCCAAGGCACGATCTCGTCGCGATAGGCCTCCAGATTGCCGAACGCCGCCGGGCTGTCCCTCGAGACGAGCGCCGAGCCGGCCGTCATCGTCAGCGCCATGCCGCCCTTGGCCTTTTCCGCGTGGTAGAGCCGGTAGCGCTCCTTCGGCATCCCGTCTTCCGAATAGGCCGGCTCGTGCGCCGTCGACATCACCCGGTTCTTGAACGTCAAATGCTTGAGGCGGAAAGGCTGGAGCAGCGGATCGTTCGACATCGGGTCTCGCTTGCGATGCGTAGGCGGGCATCGCATTGTTCGACGCTCCAGACCAACGGAGCAAGTCCATGCGCGCCATTTCGATGATCATTCCCGCCCTTCTTCTTTTCGCAGCGCCCGCGTTCGCCGAGGATGAAGAGACCTGTCCCGACGCCGTCACCACCGTCGACATCGTCGAATGCCTGACCGAAACCTACGAGGACTGGGACGCGCGCCTCAACACCGCCTACCGCGCCGCCATCGAACCGCTCGAAGGCGAACGCCGCACCCAGTTTCGCGACGTCCAGCGCACCTGGATCGCCTATCGCGACGCAAGCTGCGGGTATTATCGCTCCGGCGAAGGCACGATCGCGGCGATCGAGGGCAATTCGTGCATGGTGGAGTTGACCCGCACGCGGGCGGAGGAGTTGGAGGGGTTGGCGGAGCGGTAGTTGGCCTGACTTAGCTCGGGCGGCCCGGCATGGAGAGCGGATTGCGTGCCCCGTGGATCAGCCGTTGAATGACCGCCTGACCGTCAATCACGTCGTAGAAGACAAGGTACGGATACGGTCGAGCGTTCACGTAGCGCAGATTTTCCTGATCGGTTCGCCGACCGCCATGTGGATAGACGCCGAGCAACTGCCTTATCTGCTTAAATTTGTCGCGAAACCCCGCTGCGGCTGACGGCGACTGTGACGCCAGAAACCGCAGGATGCCATCGAGATCTTCCAGCGCCGCCGGCGAAAGCCGCGCCTTCATTGCGCATACTTGTTCAGTACCGCCTCGATCTCGTCTTCCGTCGCAAATTCACCGCGGGCAATTTGGGCGCGCGAAGCTTCAATCGCCTGTCTCTCATCGTCCGAAAGGACATAGATGTCGGACTTTTCATCCCCGACTATCTCAAGGATCGTCAGTGCGAGTCCATCCTGCGCGTCCGGAGAGAGCCGCTGCGCGGCTTCCACCGCCATTTGGAATAGCTTGGTCATGCAGGAATCATAACACGACGGAGCGGCCGCACAAACGCTCTCCTCAATACCACGCATCGTCATTCGCCGCCTTGCGCCTGGCGATGAAATCCTTCAGCGCATCATCCACCGCGACGTCCAGCGGCGGTGCCTCGAACTCCGCGAGTTGCTTCTTCCAGAGCCGGTTGGCGCGGTCCATGGCGTCCTCGCCGCCGGCGTCCTCCCATTTCTCGAAGGCCTCGTTGTCGGCGAGGCTCGAATCCCAAAACGCCGTCTCGTAATTCGCCATCGTGTGCGCGCAGCCGAAGAAATGGCTGCCCGGCCCGACCTCGGCGAAGGCGTCGAAGGCGAGCTGGTTGTCGTCGACCTTGACGCCGTCGAGATAGGTGTGGAGCGCGCCGCAGAAATCGGCGTCCATGACGAATTTCTCGTAGGACATCGACAGGAGTCCGTCGAGGAAGCCGGCCGAATGAAGGATGAAGTTCGCGCCGCAATGGACGGCGGCGAGCATCGACATCGTGCCCTCGTTCATCGCCTGGCCGTCGGGCAGTTTCGACGTTGTGAAATTGCCGGAGCATCTGAGAGGCAGGTTCAGTCTCCGCGCAAGCTGTCCGATGACCATCGAGCCGATCGCCGGCTCCGGCGTGCCGAAGGTGGGCGATCCTGACCTGAGCGACATGGATGACAGGAAATTGCCGAAGATCACCGGCGCGCCGGGCCGCTCCAATTGCGTCAGCGCGCAACCGGCCATGGTCTCGACCAGCGATTGCGCTATGGCTCCGGCATTGGTCACCGGTCCCATCGCGCCGCCGAGGATGAAGGGCACGATCACTGCCGCCTGGTTGGCGCGGGCATAGGCGCGCAGCGCGTTCGTCATCGTGCCGTCCCAGACAAGCGGCGAGTTGACGTTGACATTGCCGAGGATGACGCAGTTCTGGTCGACGAAGTCGCGGCCGAAGACCAGCCGGGCCATATCGATGGACTCCTCGGCGCGGCTCTCGGCCGTCACCGAGCCCATGAAGGGGCGGTCGGAATAGCGGATATGGGCGTAGACCATGTCGAGATGGCGCTTGTTGACCGGCACGTCGACCGGCTCGCAGATCGTGCCGCCGGAATGATGCAAAAAGGGCGAAGCCTGCGCCAGCTTGATGAAATTCTCGAAATCCTCCAGCGTGCCGTAACGCCGGCCGCGCTCGATATCCATCACGAAGGGCGAGCCGTAGGCGGGCGAGAAGACGACGTTCCTGCCTCCGATCCTGACCGAATTCGCCGGATTGCGCGCGTGCTGCGTGAATTCGGCCGGCGCCGTCTTCAATACCTCGCGCAGCATTCCGGGCTCGAACTTGACCAGCACCCCGTCGACCTTGGCCCCTGCCTTGCGCCAGTGGTCGAGCGCGATGTCGTCGTCGCGGAACTCGATGCCGATTTCGGCGAGGATGCGGTCGGCCGTCGCCTCGATGCGCAGAAGATTTTCCTCGGACAGTATGTCGTAGGTCGGGATGTTGCGGACGATATAGGGCCTGCCCGGCCCCGCCTGCCCGCCCGCGCGCGCCTCGCGCCGCGCCTCGCGTCCGCTCCGCTCGCGCCTTTTGCCCTGCACTTCGTCCAGCATGTCGGGCTCCTCTCCCTGCGTAAGCGCACTCTAGGCGCATCCAGGAAGCCCCGCCAAGGGCCGCGACCGACCCGAACCTGTCCATAAGCGCCGCCGCGCCCTCGCGCGGCCTGCCGATTCCGGCTAGATTTCGCCGATGCCCATCCGCCAATTGTCCGAAACCATCGTCAACCAGATCGCCGCCGGCGAGGTCATCGAACGGCCTGCCAGCGTGGTAAAGGAACTGGTCGAAAACGCACTCGACGCCGGCGCGCGCCGCGTCGAGATCGCGACGGCCGGCGGCGGGCTGCAACTGATCCGCGTCACCGACGACGGCTTCGGCATGAATGCTGCGGACCTCGCGCTCGCCATCGGGCGGCACTGCACCTCGAAGCTCACCGACGACATTCTCGACATCCGCTCGCTCGGCTTTCGCGGCGAGGCGCTGCCCTCCATCGGCTCGATCGCCAAGCTGACGATCCGCTCGCGCACGCGCGCAGGCGACGGTGCGGAGATCGTCGTCGAGGGCGGGCGCGTTTCGCCGGTGCGGCCCGCCGCCGCCAATCCGGGCACCATGGTCGAGGTGCGCGACCTCTTCTTCGCCACGCCCGCGCGGCTCAAATTCATGAAGAGCGAGCGGGCCGAGACTGCCGCTATTTCCGAGATGGTCAAGCGCATCGCCATCGCCTTCCCTCATGTGCGCTTCACGCTCTCCGGCCCCGACCGCACGACCCTCGACCTCGCCGCGTCGAGCGACGACGCCGCCGGCCAGCGCGAGCGCATCGCGCAGGTGATGGGCCGCGACTTTTCCGACAACGCGCTCGAAATCCGCGCCGAGCGCCCCGACGTCCGGCTCTCCGGCCATGCCTCGATCCCGTCCTTCACGCGGGCCAACGCGCTCCAGCAATATGTCTATGTCAACGGCCGCCCGGTGCGCGACAAGATGCTCACCGGCGCCATTCGCGGCGCCTATGCTGACGTCCTGCCGCGCGACCGCCATGCCGTCACGGCGCTCTTCGTCGACATCGAACCGGCGCTGGTCGACGTCAACGTGCATCCGGCCAAGGCAGACGTGCGCTTTCGCGATCCGGGTCTGGTGCGCGGGTTGATGGTCGGCGCGATCCGGCAGGCGCTCGGCACCGCCGGCATCCGTGGCTCGACGTCGGCCGCGAGTTCTATGGCCGAAATGTTCCGCGCGCCGCCGCCACGCCTGTCGCCCGGCTTCGACGCCGCGACTTCATTCCAGCGCCCGCTCGACACCGGCTTCGCCGAAGCCGCGCAGAGCGTTTTCGCCGACACGATCGCCTCCGCAGACCATCGCGCAGGCCTTTCGGAGCCCGCCCCGGAGGCCCTCGCCCAGCCGCTCGGCGCCGCCCGCGCGCAGGTGCACGAAAACTACATCATCGCCCAGACCGACCGCTCGCTCATCATCGTCGATCAGCATGCCGCGCATGAACGCCTCGTCTACGAGGCGCTGAAGACCGCGCTGCATTCGCGGCCGCTGCCGGCGCAGATGCTGCTCCTGCCGGAGATCGTCGACCTGTCCGAAGACGACGCATCACGCCTCATCGCGCAGGCCGAGACGCTCGCCCGCTTCGGGCTTTCGATCGAACGTTTCGGGCCGGGCGCGGTCGCGGTGCGCGAGACGCCGGCGATGTTGGGCGAAATGGACGTGCAGCAACTCGTCCGCGACCTTGCCGACGAGATCGCCGACAATGACACGGTCGAAACGCTGACCGCCCGGCTCCACCACATCGCCGCCACCATGGCCTGCCACGGTTCCGTCCGCTCGGGCCGCCGGCTGAAGCCCGACGAGATGAACGCGCTCTTGCGCCAGATGGAGGCGACGCCGGGCTCGGCCACCTGCAATCACGGCCGTCCGACCTATGTCGAGCTCAAGCTCGCCGACATCGAGCGGCTTTTCGGGCGCAGATAAGCTTGACCTGACACCGCATTTGTGGCGGAACCACCGGGACCAGAAGGCGCATCCCATGAACCGTTTCGAAGGCCCCGGCGGCAAGGAAGCCCGCATCCGTTATCTCGACGGCGATTTCCAGGTGATGACGCCGGGATCGTTCGTACGCTGCGCGGTGACCGGCGAGTCGATTCCGCTCGACGAGCTCAAATACTGGAGCGTCGCGCGGCAGGAGCCTTATGCGAATGCCGAGATTTCGCTGAACCGGGAATTGCAGGAAAATCCGGGTTTGAGGGCGCGGGCGAAGGGGTAGGCTTCCGCGGCGCCCCCTCCGACCCTTCGGGCCACCTCCCCCGCTTCGCAGGGGAGGATCAAAGTCGCGGCCGTCATCGGCTGCGGTTCCTGCGCGCCTTGCAGGGAAGATCATATTGCCGGCGCGCTCGACGCTGGGTCCTCCCCCGTTTACGGGGGAGGTGGCCCGAAGGGTCGGAGGGGGCGCACGTCGGATCGACGCAAGAATCACCCCTCCAGCCGCCGCCTTCTCCACGCCTTCAGCGTCTCCCCGATCACCGCGCCGGGCGTCACACCCGTCTCGAACGCCACGTCGATCTCCACCACCTCAGCCCGATGGTGAAGCTCCTCCAGCGCCTGCGATCCGTGCGCCAGCCGGATGGCGTCCTTGGCGGTGGTGACAAGTATAAGCCCGTCCTTGTCGGCGTCCTGCATCAGGTCGCGCGCCTCGTCGGCGCTGTAGAAATGGTGGTCGGCGAAGCTGCGGGTTGCGGCCACCTCGCCGCCCAGTTCGCGCACCGTGCGGTAGAATTTTTCCGGATTGCCGATGCCGGCGAAAGCGAGGCAGCGCTTGCCGCGGATCGCTTCCAGCGGTAGCGGCCGGGTCTTTGCCCGATAGACCGGCCGGCCCGCGCGCGCCGCGTGGCGCACGACGGTCGAAGCCGCATTCCCCTCGCCCATTTCGAGCAGGGCCGTCAGATGGCGCATCTGGTCGACCAGCGAGGCGCGCATCGGACCGCCGGGGATGGTGTGGCCGTTGCCGATGCCGCGTTCGGCATCGACCACGACGAGGGCGTAGTCGATATGGATCTGCGCGCTCTGGAAGCCGTCATCCATGATGACGAAGTCGCAGCCCTCGCCCAGCAGGAGCTTGACGCCTTCGGCGCGGTTTGCCGACACCGCGACCGGCGCGTGGGCGGCCAGAAGCAGCGGTTCGTCGCCGACATAGCGCGCGCCGTCATGGTGGAGGTTGACCAGATGCGCGCCGGAAACCGAGCCGCCATGGCCGCGCGACAGGAAGCCGGGCTTCAGCCGCATCGCCTTTGCCTGCCTGGCGAATGCGATCGCCACCGGCGTCTTGCCGGTGCCGCCGACCGTCAGATTGCCGATGCACAGCACCGGCACGTCGATCCGCTTGCGCGGCGCGGTCTGGAGACGATGGCGGGCGGCGAGGCCGTAGAGCTTCGACAGCGGCCACAGCGACCAGGCGCGCCAGTCGGGCTTGTGCCACCAGAAGGGAGGCGCCTCGCTCACCGGTCAGCCCTTGCCGTTCGGCCGCGCGCCGTTCATCAGCCGCGCCTTGACGACGAGCGGCGTGATCCACGGATCGAGCGCGGCGAGCGTCTTCGACAGCGCCCCGCGCATGTCGGCGACGGCGTTGGCGCCGGCACGGATCATCTCGCTACGCGCCGCGTCATTGGTCAGGAGATAGTTCACCGCACCCGCCAGCATCGCCTCGTCGCGCACGAGCTTGGCGCCGCCGGCCTGCATCAGCGTCTGGTAGGCATCGCGGAAGTTCTGCACGTTCTTGCCCGACAGGACCGCCGTATCGAGCATCGCCGGTTCGAGCGGGTTCTGCCCGCCCTCGCCCGTCAGCGAACGGCCGACGAAGGCGATCTCGGTCAGCCGCAGGTAGAGCCCCATCTCGCCGATCGTGTCGCCCAGATAGACGTCGGTATCGGGCGCGATCGGCTCGCCCTTCGAGCGCCGCGCGACCTTCAGCCCTTTGCCTGCGCACATCTCGGCAACCGCGTCGGCGCGGTCGGGGTGGCGCGGCACGATGATGGTCGCGACGTTGCGATGCCGCTTCTTCAGCGCCAGATGGACGTTGGCCGCGATCTCCTCCTCGCCCTCATGGGTCGAGACGGCGGCCCATGTCGGGCGTGCGCTGACGGCATCCTTCAGCGCCTGCAGCGCGGCGAGGTCGGCCGGCGGTGGAACGGTGTCGACCTTCAGATTGCCCGACACGGTCACCGGCCGCGCACCGAGCGCGAGGAAGCGTTCGCCATCGGTCTCGGACTGCGCGACGACATGGGCGAGGTTCTCGAACAGCGCTTCGGCGAGGTGCGCGCGCTTGCTCCAGCGGGCAAAGGAGCGGTCGGACAACCGGCCATTGACCAGAACCTGCGGCACCCGCCGGGCGCCAAGTTCAAGGATCGTCATCGGCCAGATCTCGGATTCGGCGATGATGGCGAGGTCGGGCTCCCAATGGTCGAGGAAACGGTCGACGGCGGGCTTCAGATCGAGCGGCACATATTGGTGGATGATCGCGTCGCCGAGGCGCTCGTCGGCGACGCCGGCGGAGGTCACCGTTCCCGTCGTCAGCACGACATGGATGCCGTCGGCGGCGATCTTCTTGACCAGCGGCACGACCGCCAGAGTCTCGCCGACGCTTGCGGCGTGGACCCAGACCAGCGGCCCGTCCGGCCTTGCGACCTGCGTGACGCCATAGCGCTCGCGTCGGCGCTTGCGGTCCTCCTTGCCGCGACTCGCGCGATAGGCGACATAGCCGCCGATCAGCGGGTAGGCAGCCGCGCCGGCGAGCCGGTAGGTGGTGAGCAGCGCGCGCGCCCAGCGTTCGCTCATGCCGTCGCTCCCACCAGCCCGTATGCCCTTGCCGTGACCCGGTTCAGCGCGGCCGTCACATCGCGGCGCGCGTCTTCCATCGCCGCGTCGTCGGCATCGGCCGGCACGCGGATGGGATCGCCGATCGCGATGCCGGCCCGGCCGAATGGCAGATTGATGGCGGTCTTGTCCCAGCTTCTGTCGAGCACCTTGCGGCGGCTCGTCGCCAGCGCGGCGGGAATAATCGGCCGGCCGGAAATGCGCGCCAGCGTGACGATGCCGAGCCCGGCGTCGCGCGGCGTGCCGTGCGGAATGTCGGCGATCATCGCGACGTTGCGGCCCTGGTCGAGAATGCGCTTCAGCATGATCAGCGCTCGCGCGCCGCCCTTGTCGGTGTCATGCCCTTCGCGTCCGCCCGAACCGCGCACGATGCCGAAGCCGAGGCGTTCGGCAACCAGCGCGTTCAGTTCAGCGTCGCGGCTCTTCGAGAAGAGCGCGGTAAAGCGCAATTCGCGCGGCAGATAGGCCGGCGCAAGCAGATGCTGGCCGTGCCAGAGCGCCAGTATCACCGGCTCGTGCGGCCGGATCGCCGCGAGCGGATCGTCGGAACCGGCGGCAAGTGGGTTGGTCGCCTTGATCGCGCGCAACAGCGCGACGACGCCGGCTGCGAGCGCATTCTTGGCGGCCGGCGTTTCGGCCAGCGGCCCGCGCAGCCTTTTCCACGCCGCCTTCAGCGGCCGGCGGCGCGGCGCTGCGGCGCCCTCGATGCTGTCGGTATTGCTGATGGTCTTCTTTCCCATCCGGCGGACAGATCAGCTCTGCGGTTCGAGCAGGCGGTGCAGATGCACGATGAAGTAGCGCATCTGGGCGTTGTCCACGGTTTCCTGCGCCTTGGCTCGCCATGCGGCCTCGGCGGATTTGTAGTCGGGGAAGATTCCGACGACATCAAGGCTCGCCAGATCCTTGAACTGCACGCCCTTGAGCGAGGTGAGTTCGCCGCCGAACACGAGATGCAGGAGTTGTTGGTTGGAGCTTTCTTCAGCCATCGGACAATCGCTTTTGCTATTCATGAAACGGGTTCGAGCGCGCGAAGCACCCGGCGGGCAATGCTTAGATCAGTTCGCGGATTTTTGGAACCTACCAGCCAGCCACTACCAGCCTTGCGACCAGTCCGGATCGCGCGCCTCTTCGATCATCGCGGTCAAAAGCGCGCCGGAACCTGCGACGAGCGTGCCGTGGCGCGGGCTGGTTCCGGCATAAAGCGGCGCGAGGCCCTGCGGCGTCAGCACCTCGCCGCCGGCGCGGCGCAGGATCAGGTCGGCCGCCGCCAGGTCCCAGTCATGCGCGTTCGGCTTGACGAAGGTGGCGTCGATCTCGCCGTCCGCGACCATCGCGATGCGGTAGGCGAGCGAGGGAATGTAGGGCACCTTCACCGTCTGGCCGATGCCGGGCAGAAGCGTCTTCGTCATCGTTTTCGGGCCGGCGACGATCGGCACGTCGCCCGCCACGCGCACCTTGATCGCGTCGCCGTCCCGCAGCGCCGGGCCGCCGCGCGTCGCCTCGAAAATCTGCTCCTTCACCGGCGCGTCGAGAACGCCGGCGATGGGACGCCCATCCTCGACGATCGCGATCGAAACGCACCACATGTCGAGGCCGTTGATGAAACCGCGCGTGCCGTCGATCGGGTCGACGACGAAGGTGCGCCGCGCGGAAAGCCGCGACGTGTCGGCCACCGTCTCTTCCGACAGCCAGCCATAATCCGGTCGCGCAGCCAGAAGTTCGGCCTTCAGGAAGCGATCGACGGCGATGTCGGCTTCGGTAACCGGCGACTGGCCGGTCTTCATCCACACGTCCGGCGTCTTGCCGAAATAGCGCATGGCGATGCGCCCCGCCTCGCGCGCGGCCTCGCGGATCAGCGCCAGTTCGGCGTGGTCGTCATTCGCCAGCAAGCGTCATTCCTTCGATCAGCAGCGTCGGGGCGGCGGTGCCGAAATTGCGGTCGACGTCGTTCGCCGGCACCATGCCCAGAAACATCGTCTTCAAATTCGAGGCGATGGTCACTTCGGAGACCGGGTGGGTCAATTCGCCATTCTCGATCCAGAAGCCCGAGGCGCCGCGGCTGTATTCGCCGGTCACCATGTTGACGCCCTGGCCGAAAACCTCGGTGACGTAGAAGCCGCGCTTCAGCCCGGAGATCATGTCCTGCGGCGACGCCGTTCCCGGCTCGATGGCGAAATTGGTCGAGGCCGGATTGACCGAAGTGCCCGCCCGCGAGCCGCGGCCATTCGTCGTCAGCCCAAGTTCGCGCGCGGCCGAAGTCGACAGGAGCCAGTGCTTGAGCACGCCGTCCTCGACCATGGTCAGCACCTCGCCTTCGATCCCCTCGCCATCAAAGGGCCGCGAGGAGGGTCCGCGCACGCGCAGCGGGTTATCGGTCACGGTGATAACGGCGGAGGCGACCCTTTCGCCCATCCTGTCGCGCAGGAAGCTCGTCTTGCGCGCCACGGACGCGCCGTTGATCGCGCCGGCCAGATGCCCTGCAATGCCCCGCGCGACGCGCGGATCGAAGATCACGTCGACCGGGCCGGTCTTCGCCTTGCGTGCTCCCAGCCGCCGCACCGTCCGCTCGCCCGCCCGCCGGCCGATCGCTTCCGGTGCGTCGAGGTCGGCGAAATGCAGCCGCGAGGAAAAGTCGTAGTCGCGCTCCATGCCGGTGCCCTCGCCGGCGATCACGCTCACCGAGCGGCCGAAGCGCGTCGCCATGTACTGGCCGAGAAATCCATCCGAGGTCGCCAGCACCAGCCCGCCCATGCCTGCGCTCGCCGAGGCGCCACCGGAGTTCGTGACGCCCGTCACCGCGCGCGCCGCATCCTCCATCGCAAGCGCATCCTCGCGCATGCGCGCCGCGTCGATCTCGGTTCCGTCGAACAGGTCGAGGTCGCGGATCGTGCGCGCCAGCCGGTCCTTGTCGGCAAGGCCCTGCACCGGGTCTTCCGGCGACACTTTCGCCATCGCCACCGCGCGGCTCGCCAATTCGTCCGCATTCGCGCCGGCCGCCGCCGAGACGCTCGCCACGCGCCGGCCGATGAAGACGCGCAGTGCGATGTCGTCGCTTTCGGCCGCTTCCGTCCCCTCGACCTTGCCGAGCCGCACCGTCACGTCGGCGGAGCGCGAGCGCACCGCCACCGCATCGGCCGCGTCGGCGCCGGCGCGCTTCGCCGCCTCGACCAGCGATGCAACGAGGTCTTGCAGCCTGGCGGTCTCGATCTGGCTCATGGAAATGTCCTGATTGGTCGAATGCAGTGGCGGGCGGCATTGGCGGGCAACGTATCCGCCCCATCTATTGTTCGCGCCCGACATGTGCAATGGCTGAGCCGCGTTCGGGCGCCTTGCCGTGCCCACCCGCAGCAGACGAAAACATGCAAGGACAATCGACGTGACGCCTTTCCACCTCGCCTTCCCGGTCCGCGATCTCGAACAGACGCGGGCTTTCTATGCCGACGTGCTCGGCTGCGCCATTGGCCGCTCTTCCGACACCTGGGTCGATTTCGACCTTTTCGGCCATCAGATGTCGGCGCATCTGCGCCCCGGCGTCCAGGAGGCCGCGCGCGACGGCCAGGTCGGCGGCATCGTCGTGCCGATCCCGCATTTCGGCGTCGTCCTCGAAATGGCCGACTGGACCGCGCTCGCCGAACGTCTCGAAGCGCGCGATGACGTCGAATGGATCGAAAAGCCGCAGGTTCGCTTCAAGGGCGAGCCGGGCGAGCAGGCGACGCTCTTCATCTGCGATCCGTCCGGCAACGCGCTCGAATTCAAGGGCTTCAAGTCGATGGACAAGGTCTTCGCCCATTGACCGACACGCCGGCTGACGCCCCTGTCCCCGACGCGCCACCACCGCGCGAACAGGGCAAGTTCGTCACCGGCTCCACCATGCGCCATGTCGTGACGATGACGGCGACCGGCTCCATCGGGCTGATCGCCGTCTTCTTCGTCGACGCGCTCAATCTCTTCTACATCTCGATGCTCGGCGTGCAGGAACTCGCCGCCGCCATCGGCTTCGCCTCGACGCTGATGTTCTTCACCATCTCGGTGGCGATCGGCTTCACCATCGCGACCTCGGCCGTCGTGTCGCGCGCGCTCGGGCGCGGCGACCGCGAGGAGGCCGCGCGCATGGGCGGCGCGTCGGTCCTCTACATGGCCGCGACCACCATCCTGATTGCCGCTTGCATGTGGCCCTTCCTGCACGATCTCGTCGGCCTTCTGGGGGCGCGCGGGCAGACGCAGGAACTGGCGACGCGCTTCCTGCAGATCGTCATCCCCTCCATGCCCATGGTCGCCGTCGGCATGGCGACGACCGGCATCATGCGCGGTGTAGGCGATGCGCGCCGCGCCATGTATGTCACGCTCGCCGGCGGCATCGCGGCCGCCATCCTCGATCCGATCTTCATCTTCGGCTTCGGGCTCGGCCTCGACGGCGCGGCGATCTCGACCGTCATCTCGCGGGCCCTTCTGCTGGCCGTCGGCCTCTACGGCGCGCACAAGGTCCACCGGTTGATGAAGATGCCGGACCTTTCGGGCTTCAAGGCGGCGCTGCGCCCCTTCTTCGGCATCGGCGTGCCGGCCGTCCTCACCCAGCTCGCAACGCCGGTCGGCAATGCCTACGTCACCGTCGAAATGGCGGCGTTCGGCGATGAGGCGGTAGCCGGCTGGGCGATCGTCGGCCGCATTCTGCCGGTCGCCTTCGGCGTCATCTTCGCGCTTTCCGGTGCGATCGGCCCGATCCTCGGCCAGAATTACGGCGCGCGGCGCTACGACCGGCTGAACGATGCGCTGCGCGACGCGCTGCTCTTCACCCTGCTCTACGTCCTGGCCGTCTGGGCGCTGCTCGCCATCTTCGCCGGCCCGATCGCCGGCCTTTTCGGTGCGACGGGCGAGGCGCGCGCGCTGGTCGTCTTCTTCTGCACGATCGCGGCGGGGTCGTTCCTCTTCAACGGCGCGCTCTTCGTCGCCAACGCCGCCTTCAACAATCTGGGCTACGCCACCTATTCGACCGTCCTCAACTGGGGCCGCTCGACGCTCGGCGTCATCCCGTTCGTCTGGCTCGGCGCGCAATATTTCGGCGCCAAGGGCGTCATCGCCGGCTGGGCGCTCGGCGCCGTCTTCTTCGGCATCGCCGCCGTCATCATCGCCTTCCGCACCGTCCGCGGCATCGGCCCGCGCATGATGGCCGGCGAAGTCCTGCCCGACGCGCCACCGGCCGCGAACTCGGCCTTTTCGACAGGCAAGGCGTCGACGTTGCAGTAGGGTTTCTTGGCACGACGCGCGTCATTCCGGCCGAAGTCCGAGCGCAGCGAGGCGAGAGCCGGAACCCATTCCGTGACCTTTGATCTCACGGAATGGCTCCCGGGATACGCGCATGTCGCTCCGCGCCACGCACGTTCGGGATGACCCTCGTCCTGCTACTTCCCTTCCCGCGCCTCCACCGCCGAATCGATCGACCGCTTCAGCTCATCCCGGATCGATTCCGTCGCCGCCATCACCAGCTCCATCTTCATGAAGTCCAGCACCCGGAACTCCGAAACCGGCGGGCGGATGAGGATTTGCGGCTGGCAGCGGGTCAAGTTGAGGGCGATGATCGACTGCATCATGATCTGGCTGGTGCCGAACAGGAGGTCGATCGAATCCGGCCCCTTCGGCGTCTCCTTCGTCGGATAGCCGACGACGTCGACCGCGATGACGATATCGGCGGCGTCCTGGACGAGATCGAACGGCACCGGATCGTAGAAGCCGCCGTCGATCAGCAATTTTCCCTCGCGCCGCACCGGCCGGAAGACGGCCGGCAGAGCCGCCGAGGCGGCGAGCGCGGAGCGCAGGTCGCCCGTGTCGAGCACGGCGAGGTCGTGGGCGAAGAAGTCGGTCCCGGTCACCTTGAGGGGGATCTGCAACTGCTCGAACGTGTCGGGAATCTCGCCCGGCAGGAAGGATCGCAGGATGCGCTCGAGGTTGAACTGGCCGAACCTGATGCCACCTTCCAGCATCTCGGCGAGCGATTGCGGGCGCGAGCGCCACAGCCGGCTCGCCACTTCGGCGCGCTTGCCGAGCACGGCCCGGGCATAGTCGCGGATGTCGGTTCCCGTCATTCCCGCCGCCATGCCCGCGCCCATGATCGCCCCGATCGAGGAGCCCGAAATCATGGTCGGTCGGATGCCGAGTTCGTCCAGCGTTTCGATGACGTGGATATGCGCCAGCCCGCGCGCACCACCGCCGCCGAGCGCCAGTGCGAATGTCGGCCCGCTGGTGGCGGCGGGCCGGGCATTTTCGCTTTCGATCAGGGTCGGAACGGGCGCATCCATGGCATTTCTCAGTTCGACGTGTCGGTGTCTTCCTCGCCGGCCGCCGCGCCGTTGCCGGTGTCGGTTTCCTTTGCCTGCGGCCCGATCACCAGCAGCGACGGCTCGGCGGTGAGCAAGCGTTGCGCCGATGCCCTTACCTGGTCAAGCGTTACCGATTCGATCTCGTCGACGCGCGTTTCGATATAGTCCATGCCCAGATCGTCGCGCTGCAGTTCCAGAAGCGTGCGCGCGATCGAGGCGGAGGAGTCCAGATTGTTGATCGCATAGGCGCCGACCACGTAGGTCTTGGCCTTGGCCAGTTCCTCTTCCGTCGGCCCCTCCTCGATGAACTTCGCCACCTGGTCCTTGATCACGTCGAGCGCCTGCGTGACCTGGTCGGCGCGCGTCGAGGTCGAGATGGCAAGCGCGTTCGAGTATTCGCGGCCCTGCAGCCACGAGCCGATGCCGTAGGTCAGGCCGCGCACCTCGCGCACCTCGTTGAAGAGGCGCGAGGAGAACGTGCCGCCGCCGAGGATATGGTTCATCAGATAGGCGGCGAAGAATTCCGGGTCGTCGCGCTCGATGCCCGGATAGACGAGCTGAAGCGTGCTTTGCGGCAAGGCGAATTCGTAGAGCACTTCCTCGCCGAGTTTCGGCTCGACGCGGGCGATGTCCTTCAATTGCGCCTCGTCGGGCAGACCGCCGAAAATGCGGTCGAGATCGGCCTTCAGCGTTTCAGCATCGATGGCGCCGACGACGGCGACATGCAGGTTCGACTTCGCCAGGAGATCGCCATGCGCGGCGCGCAGGTCGTCCGGCGTCACGGTGGTGATCGTCTCTTCGGTCCCTTCGCGCTCCTGCGCATAGGGATGGTCGCCGTAGAGCATGCGCGAGAACTCGCGCATGCCCTGACGCTGCGGATCGCGGGAATTGGCGCGGATGCCGGTCAGGATCTGCTGGCGCATCCGCTCGACCGGGTTCTCGTCGAAGCGCGGCTCGTTGACCGCCAGCGCCAGAAGGTCGAGCGCCTCGTCCTTGTTGTCGGACAGGAGCCGCATCGAGCCATAGAGCGCGTCCGTCGATGCCTCGAACGACATCTCGGCGCCGGCATTGTCGAGCGCTTCCTGGAATGCGTTCGATTCCAGGTCACCTGCGCCCTCGTCGAACAGCGCGCTCATCAAATTGACGAGCCCGCCCTTGCCGTCCGGGTCCTGGATCGAGCCGCCCTCGAAGGCGAAATTGATGGCGATCATCGGGATCGTGTAATCCTCGACGAGCCAGGCCGTGACGCCTGAATCCGAGCGCACTTCCTGGATGTCGACGGCGGCCGAGGCGGGCCAGGCGATGGTCAGCGCCAGCGCGGTCGCGCCAACGGCCTTTGCCAGCGCCGTGGTGAAAGTCGATGCCTTGAACGGGAAGCTCACGAGCGGCCCTCCTCTTGCGGCAGAAGATAGCCCGTCACCGAGCGGTTCTGGTCGAGATAACGCGCGGCGGCGGCCTTGATAGCATCGGCCTCGACGGCGCGGATGCGCTCGGGCCATGCCTCGACATCGGCGACGGTCGAGCCCGTCGTCAGTGCCGAACCGTAAAGGTTCGCCATGCCGGACTGGTCGTCGCGCGCGAAGATGATCGAGCGCAGATAGCGGTTCTTCGCCGCTTCCAGCTCGTCGGCGGTGATGCCCTCGTCGGCGATCTTACGAATTTCCGCATCCGCGGCCGCTTCGACATCTTCGAGCGTCGCCTCGCCGCGCGGCGCGCCATAGACGCCAAAAATCGTCGCGTCGAGCGCGGTGCCGCGGAAATATGCACCAGCCGACGATGCGATGCCCTGCTCCACGACCAGCGACTGATAGAGCCGCGAGCGGATGCCGCCGCCGAGAATTTCGGCCAGGAGATCGAGCGCCTCGGCTTCGCCCTCCTCGGCCGTGGTATAGGACGGCACCACCCAGGATTTCGAATAGCCCGGCACCGTCACGCGCTCGTCGCGATAGGTCACCGTGCGCGCGGTGCGCTGCGCCGGCTCCTCGGTGCGCGTGCGTGCGCCCAGTTCCGGGTTGGACGGGATGGCGCCGTAATATTCGGTCGCAAGCTCGCGCACCTCCTCGACATCGACATCGCCGGCGACGACCAGCACCGCATTGTTCGGCGCGTAGTAACGCTGGTAGAACTCTAGTGCGTCGGCGCGGTTCAGCTTCTCGATCTCGTGCATCCAGCCGATGATCGGAACGCCGTAGCCGTGGTTCTGGTAAAGCGTGGCGTTGACCGATTCGCCGAGAATGGAATTGGGCTGCGTCTCGATGCGCGAATTGCGCTCCTCGATCACCACCTGCCGCTCGGGATCGACGACGGCGTCCGTGAGCACGAGGCCGGTCATCCGGTCCGCCTCGAATTCCATCATCGTCTCCAGATGCTCGGGCGCGATCTGCTGGAAATAGGCCGTGTAGTCGTAGGAGGTGAACGCGTTCTCGCGCCCGCCGACCTCGGCGATGCGAGCCGAGAACTCGCCCTGCGGATGCTCGTCCGTGCCCTTGAACATCAGATGTTCGAGGAAATGCGCGATGCCCGACTTGCCCGGCTCCTCATCTGCCGAGCCGACCTTGAACCACAGCATATGCGTGACGACAGGCGCGCGGCGATCGGGGATCACCACCACTTCGAGGCCATTGTCGAGCGTGAAGTCGGCGATCTGGTTTTCGGCCGGCGTAGCGCTCGCGTCCTGCGCGGACGCTGCACCCGACAGGAGCGCGAGACCGATCGCCGTTCCTGCCAGACCTCTCGCCATTGCGGCGGGCATCAGATGCATTCGCTTGTCCTCGGTTTGATGTGCGTTGGACGACAGATAGCGCGTTCGCCACGGACGAAGAACCGGCGCGCCGATTAAATCTTCGTCATGTCTGGAGACCGAGAGAGGCCGAAATCAGGCAGCGAGGCAAAAGGCGATGGTCGTGTCGCCATAGTCGCGCCGCTCGTCGAGCGTGAAACCGGCCGGCGGCTGGAAGGGCGTTGCGGCCGCTTCCTCGACGAGGCAGAGCGCGCCGGGCTTCAGCCAGCCGCCGTCTCGTGCCGCGACAAGCGCCAGTTCGCCAAGACCCTTGCCATAGGGCGGATCGGCAAAAACGAGGTCGAAGGGCTGGAGCGTTCCCGCCTCGCCGAGCTTCGTCGCGTCGCGGCGAAATATCTTGGTCCGGCCCGAAAGGCCGAACGCCTCGACATTGGTACGGATCAATCCGCGCCCCTCCGCCGATTCCTCGATGAAGACGCCATAGGACGCGCCGCGCGACAGGGCTTCGAGCCCAAGCGCCCCGGTGCCGGCAAAAAGATCGAGCACGCGCGCACCGTCGAGATGGTCGCCGTAGCGATGCGCGATGACGTTGAAGACCGCTTCGCGCGCGCGGTCGCTCGTCGGGCGGGTCGCGTTCGTCTTGGGTGTCGCCAGAGGTCGGCCGCGAAACGCGCCGCCGACGATCCTCATCGGTCGCGATCTCCGCGATTGCCGCCCGGACGCCCGCTGGGCCTGTTGCCGCCGGGCCGATCATCACGACGCGGGCCCTTCGGACCCTCGGCGCCCTGCGGCCGGGGCTTGCCGGCATAGCGCTTGCCCTCGGTCTCCTCGGCGCGGCGCGCGGCCTTCTTCGGCCCCACCGCCTTGGCGCCCGGCGCCATCCACACATTGGCGGTGCGCGAGCGCTGCGGCTCGGCCTTCTTCTCGAAGCCGGCCTTGCCGCCGCCCTTCGAATCCGCACCCTTGCCGCCGGCGCCCTTGAAGCCTGCGCCCTTCGGGCCGCCGCGCCCGCCTGGCTTCGAGGTCTGCAAGCGCCCCAGCGCATCCTCGCGCCGTTCGTCCTTGTCGCGCTTGCGCGGCGCGGGCTTGCGCGCATCCTCTTCGCTGACGCGCTGCGCCACCGGCTGGTTGGAGAATTCCTTGATCACCGGCGCGTCGAAATCGGCTCCCGATTCGGCGATCAGCTTGTCGCCGAGCTGGTCGCGCAAATGGCGTCCGCGCAGTTCCTGGATTTCGCCCTCGGCGAGTTCGCCAAGCTGGAACGGCCCGTAGGAGACGCGGATCAGGCGCGTGACCTCGAGGCCGAGCGCGCCCATCACGTTCTTGACCTCGCGGTTCTTGCCCTCGCGCAGGCCAACCGAAATCCAGGCATTGGTGCCCTGCTCGCGCTCCAGCACCGCCTCGATCGCGCCGTAGAAGACGCCGTCGACCGCGATGCCGTCCTTCAACGCCTCAAGCTTTTCCGGCTCGACCTTGCCGTGGACGCGCACGCGATAGCGGCGCAGCCAGCCCGTCGCCGGCAGTTCCAGCGTGCGCGCAAGGCCGCCATCGTTGGTCAGGAGCAGAAGCCCCTCGGTGTTGATGTCGAGACGGCCGACGGTCAGCAGGCGCGGCAGGCCCTTCGGCAGAACGTCGAAAACGGTCTGTCGGCCTTCCGGGTCCTTGTTGGTCGTCACCACGCCAGACGGTTTGTGGAATAGGAAGAGCCGCGTGCGCTCGATCGCCGGGATCGGCTCGCCATCGACCTCGATCCGGTCCTTTCCGGTGACATTCAGCGCCGGGCTGTCGAGCAACTTGCCGTTCACCGACACGCGGCCGGCGGCGATCATGTCCTCGGCATCGCGGCGCGAGGCGACGCCCGCGCGCGCCAACCGCTTGGCGATCCGCTCCTCGCCACGCGCGGCTTCGGCCACATTGTCGGCTTGCGGGCGACGGTCGTCATCGCGCTTCTGAAAGGGCTTGCGGTCGCCGTCGCGCTTCTGGAAGGGTTTGCGGTCCCCGTCCTCGCGACGCGCAAACGGCTTCTTCTCGCCATCGCGCGCGGCATAGGGCTTGCGGTCCCCGTCGCGTTTCTGGAAAGGCTTGCTATCGCCATCCTCGCGCTTCACGTAGGGTTTGCGATCTCCATCCTCGCGGCGCACGAACGGCTTGTTCTCGCCATCTCGCGCCGCATACGGTTTGCGGTCTCCGTCGCGTTTCTGGAACGGCTTGCGATCGCCGTCCTCGCGCTTGGCAAAGGGCTTCTTTTCGCCGTCGAAGCGACGCTTCGGCCGATCCTCGCCGGAGCCCGCGCCTTCGCGGTTGACGAACGGCTTGCCGCGCGCGCCCTGCGGACGCTCGCTGCGCTCACCGTCGCGTGCCGCGTATGGCTTGCGGTTGCCCGTGCGGTCGCCGGAGCGGCCCTTGTTCTTATTGTCGTCGGTCATTGTGGCCTTTGCCTTTCAGCGCGGGTAACTATCAGAGCGTTTTCAGCTCTGCGAGTGAAATGTCTCAGAATCAGTCCCAATCGGCGCGGCCGGACTTCATGGCGCTGGCCTTCGGCGAGGCCGAGGCCGCCGCCACGCGCGGCGAAGTGCCGGTCGGCGCCGTCATCGTCCGTGACGGCGAGGTCGTGGCACGCGCCGGCAACCGCACCCGCGAGCTCAACGATCCGACCGCCCATGCCGAGATGCTCGCCATCCGCGAAGCCTGCGCCGCGCTCGGCCAGGAACGCCTTACCGGGCTCGATCTCTACGTCACGCTGGAGCCATGCGCCATGTGCGCAGCGGCGATTTCCTTCGCGCGCATCCGGCGGCTCTATTTCGGCGCGGAAGACGAAAAAGGCGGCGCCGTCGTCAACGGGCCGCGCTTTTATTCCTCACCCACCTGTCACCACGCGCCCGAAACCTATTCGGGCTTTTCGGAACAGAAATCCGCAACGCTGCTGCGCGCCTTTTTCAGGTCGCAGCGCAATTAGCCGATTAAAGGCCTGGGATCATGTCGCGCCAGGTCACCTTGCCCTGCGCCTGCCGGGCAGCGCGTTCCTTGCGCCATTCGTCTTCGCCCACATCGCCGACGGGTGCGGTCTGCGCCGGCTGGCGATACTGCGTCGGCGGCTCGGACAGGAAGCGCCGCTGGTTCGGATCGCGGGACTGCGACTGGGCGAGCCGGCGGTTGAACTCCTCACGCTGGTTGACGCGATCGACGTCGTTCATCGCGATGCCCTTCGAACTGTCCCAGTCTGTCGTGCCACCGGCCATCCGCGCTCCGCGCAGGCCGGAACTGTACGAATTGTCGTCCTGGTTGAGCGTCGCCTCCTCGCGAACGCGGGCAAGCCGCGCCTCGGGCGATTCCGGCCATGCCTGGCCGCTCGCCGCGCTCTGCTGCGGCTGGGGCAGGACCGCCGTCGAAGCCGGGCGCACGAGATCGCCGCGCGGCTGGTAGTTGATCGGCTCGCGCTGTTCGGGCGCCAGCGAAAGGATGCCGGTGACGTCCTCGAGAAGCTGCTGGTCCGAAGGTGTGCCGGTGCCATAGGTCGGCCCCATGCAGCCGGCCAGCGTCAAGGCGGAAGCAAGGGCCAGTCCGGCCGGCAGCATCCGGTTCGCCGTCAGTCTTGCATTGCTCATCATACCCTCTTCCGTCGTGGCTGCAGCCCCAGCGCGCCTTCGCCCGCAAACGCGGCGACAACAAGGCGTCCAATCTCGGGGTGCCTGTATCGCATGACCCGCCTGCCCGCGCAACGGCAGCCAGGCCCTTGCCAACACACTTCGCCGTCACCAGCGCAACCGCTTGTTGCAGGAACGGAATGCGGTCTACATTCAAATCGTTGGGGGCAAAAGCAGCAGCGCCGCGCCAGCCGGCGCGACCGGGAGGATGAGCCGACCCGGCCGTGGCAACGGCTTTGCTTTCAACACGGAGTGACGCGATGTGGTTCTTGCCGCTGAGTGTCAGCTTTAGAATGAATAAAACCCGGAGGGGCTGGTCACTGCACCTCCGGGTCAATCTCATTATCTAAGGCGAAACGGAGGCCCGGTTACCGCCGGGTCTCCACTCCAGAACCGAATATAGCGCCGCAGCGCCCAGCCATCAAGCCAGCCGGCGAGCAAGCGTAATTCCCGTCCTTGCGGTTCGAAAATCTACGTCTAAAATCAACTCGTTGGGGGCAGAAGCAGCAGCGTCGAGCCAGCCGGCGCGACCGGGAGGATGAGCCAACCCGGCCGTGGCAACGGCTTTGCCTTCAGCGTGGAGGTTTACGATGATACCAATCGTCGTGACCTTGGAGATACGAAAAACCCGGACGGGCTGGCGTTTGCGCGTCCGGGTCATCTTCGTATAGCCAAGAAACGGAGGCCCGGTTGCAGCCGGGTCTTCACTCCAAAACCGAATATAGCGCCACTGCGCCCTGCCATCAACCCAGACGACCGAGCCGGCGCAACTCCTGAAGCGCCGCCGCATCGCGTGCGGATACGTCAGGGAAGTCGGCGTCCTGCCCGACATCGTCGGTGAAGCGCCAGGAGCGCGCGCATTTCTCGCCCGACGCACGATTGAACACGACGCCGACGCCCTTGACGTCGTCCAGTATGAACGCGCCATCCGGCGCCGTGCCCTCGACGATCTCGATGCCGCTGGTGATCGAGATTTCGGCCATGTCGCGATCTGCGATCGCCGCCAGCAAATCCGCATCGGCGACGTAGACGACCGGTGCCGCCTCGAGCGAGGAACCGATCGTCTTGTTCTTGCGCTCGATTTCCAGCGCGCCAGTGACGACGCGGCGGACCTGACGAACCTTGCGCCACTTCTCCGCCAGCGCCGCATCGCGCCACTCGGCTGGCACCGCGTCGAACTGCGCAAGATGCACCGACACCGCATTCGGATAGCGCTCCAGCCAGGCTTCCTCGCAGGTAAACGGCAGCATCGGCGCGAGCCATTTCACCAGATTGTCGAACAACTTGCGCACCACCACGATCGCCGCCTTGCGCCGCGTGCTCGAGGGCGCGTCGCAATAGAGCGTGTCTTTGCGGATGTCGAAGTAGAAGGCCGACAGCTCGACGACCATGAAGTCGATCAGCGCGCGGGTGACGCGCTTGAAGTCGAACGCGTCGTAGCCCTTGCGCACCACCTCGTCGAGTTCGGCAATCCGGTGCAGCATCAGCCGCTCGAGTTCGGGCATATCGGCGAACGCGACCTCCTCGCCCTCGTCATGGGCGAGCGTGCCGAGCATCCAGCGGATCGTGTTCCGCAGCTTGCGGTAGGCGTCGATATTGGTCTGCAGCACGTTCTTGCCGAGCCGCTGGTCTTCCCAATAATCGGTCGTCATGACCCACAGGCGCAGAATATCGGCACCGGACTTGCCCATCACGTCCTGCGGCGTGACGGTATTGCCCAATGATTTCGACATCTTGCGGCCGTCTTCGTCCATGGTGAATCCATGGGTGACGACGGTGTCGTAGGGCGCACGACCACGCGTTCCGCAGCTTTCCAGAAGCGAGGAATGGAACCAGCCGCGATGCTGGTCGGAGCCTTCCAGATAGACGTCGGCCGGCCATTTCAGGTCCGGGCGATCCTCCAGCGTGAAGGTATGGGTCGAGCCGGAATCGAACCAGACGTCGAGAATGTCGGTGACCATCGTCCACGGCTCATTCGCCTTGGCCCCAAGGAAGCGCTCGCGCGCTCCGGCCGCGAACCAGGCATCGGCGCCCTCGGCCTCGAATGCGTCGAGGATGCGCTTGTTGACGTCCTCGTCGATCAGCACCTCGCCATTCTCGTCGGCAAAGACGCAGATCGGCACGCCCCAGGCACGCTGACGGGACAGCACCCAGTCAGGCCGGTCTTCGATCATAGCGCGCAGGCGCGTCTGGCCGGCGGCAGGCACGAAACGAGTGTCGTCGATGGCCTTCAGCGCGCGCGAGCGAAGTGTGGTGCCGTCGCCCAGTTCCATGTCCATATGGACGAACCATTGCGGCGTGTTGCGGAAGATCACCGGCTTCTTCGACCGCCAGGAATGCGGATAGGAGTGCTTCAGCCGCCCGCGCGCAAACAGCGCGTTCGCACCGATCAACGCCTCGATGACGGCCTTGTTGGCGTCGCCCTTTTTGCCGTTGTCGTCGATGACGCGCGCCGCACCACCCTCGCGATCAGGCCCGAAGCCCGGCGCGTCCTTGGTAAAGAAGCCGGCGTCGTCGACGGTGAAGGGGATTTTCGTCGGGATGCCCCGCGCTTCCAGATCGCGCGCGCCATCCATCCACGCGTCAAAATCCTCGCGGCCATGGCCCGGCGCGGTGTGAACGAAGCCTGTGCCCGCGTCATCGGTGACGTGATCGCCTGCGAGCATCGGCACGACGAAGTCATAGCCGCCACCGAGGCCTTTGAGCGGATGCGACAACGTCAGAGGAAACATTTCCTCAGGTGCCAAAGCGCGAAGTCGTTTGAAAGCCAACTTAGCTTTGGAAAATGACTCTTCGGCGAGCGCATCGGCAAAAATGAGCTTCTCGCCCGGCCTTGGTCCGAAATCGTTTTCGGCAGAAATAACCTCGTAAAGGCCGTAAGCAATACGCGGCGAATAGGCGACTGCCCGATTTCCAGGAATTGTCCAGGGCGTTGTTGTCCAGATAACGACATGGGCATTCATAAGGTCTCGGATCGCCCGATCATCGGGATCGTGATGTGCTGAGCGAACCGGAAACTTCACCCAAACCGTGTCGCTCTCGTAATCCTGATACTCGACCTCGGCCTCCGCCAGCGCGGTGCGCTCGACCACGCTCCACATCACCGGCTTCGATCCGCGATAAAGCTGGCCCGAGCTTGCGAACTTCAAGAGTTCCCCGGCGATCCGCGCCTCGGCGTGGAAATTCATCGTCGTGTAGGGATTGTCGAAATCGCCCTCGACGCCGAGGCGCTTGAACTCCTCGGCCTGCACGTCGATCCATTTCTGCGCGAATTCGCGGCACTCGCGGCGGAAGTCGTTGACCGGCACCTGATCCTTGTCGAGCCCCTTGGCGCGATATTGCTCCTCGATCTTCCACTCGATCGGCAGGCCGTGGCAATCCCAGCCCGGCACGTAGTTGGAATCGTAGCCGCGCATCTGGAACGAGCGCGTGATGACGTCCTTCAGGATCTTGTTCAGCGCATGACCGATATGGATGTTGCCGTTTGCATAGGGTGGGCCGTCATGCAGCACGAAGAGCGGACGGCCCTCGGCCTCCTTCCGCAGCTTCTTGTAGAGCCCCATCTCCTGCCACCGCGCCACGATCTGCGGCTCCTTCTCGGGCAGGCCCGCGCGCATCGGAAACTCCGTCTGCGGCAGGTAAAGCGTCTTCGAATAGTCGATCTTCTCGGCAGCGTCGGTCATCGTCATGGCCCTGTGGCGAACGGCAAGGTTCGCGCGTCAATCAATGTCGGTAAGGGGAGCGCGCGCGAAGAGGGCGGCGCGGCAAACGGCAGCAACCCGGACCGTCCGGCAGCCATCAGGCCACCCGGACAGCCGGGCCAATAATTCGTATCGTCCGCGCGATCATGGTCGGCAAGTCAGACATCGGGCGCTTTTAGCGGAGGCGCGGACGGGAATAAAGGGGTTTCCTGTGGTTGATGATGGGAGCCTGAATGTGTATACTTAGATCAGAATATACACATGGAGCGCGACATGCGAACCAATATCGAACTCGACGACGAATTGATGAAGCAGGCCATGGAAGCCACTGGCCTCACCACCAAGAAGGCGACCGTCGAAGAAGCCTTGCGTCAGATCGTCTTGAATCATGGCCGACGACAGGCACTCAAGGACCTCAAGGGCCTCGGGTGGGAAGGCGACCTCGATGCGATGCGCGAAGGCTGGACGCATGGCGGTCGATGATCGTCGTCGATAGCTCCGTCTGGATCGGGCAACTACGCAACCAATCCACCGAAGCGGTGAACAGGCTCGACAAGATCGACGATGCAGGTTCCATCATCGTCGGCGACCTGGTTCTGTTCGAAGTGCTCCAAGGCGCACGTGACGATGGTCATGCCCAGCGTATCGAACGAAATCTGCGTCGTTTCCAGTTTACGACCATGCTCGACGACCGCACAGCCTCACTCGCTGCCGCCAACTATCGTCATCTGCGAGGCCTTGGAGTCACAGTTCGCCGATCGGTCGACGTCCTGATTGCGACCTACTGCATCCAGAACGGACACCAGTTGCTCCATCAGGATCGCGACTTTCGCCCCTTTGCCGAACATCTCGGCCTGCAACTCGCCCTATAGCGAAAAATCGAAGCGATACGTCGCCGACACGCCGATCATGAACTGGTTCTCGTCGCCGCGCTCGCGCACGAGGCTCGAATCGGCCGCCGGACCAACCAACCGGGAATACTCACCGAAGAGGCTCGTTTCGACCTTGTCCGTCACGTCCCACTTGATCGCGGCGCCGACGCCGACCGAGCGGAACCCGCCTTCGGGCGTGTAGGGGGCGAGGCCCGAGGCCAGAGACTCGGTTGCCGAGACGCCGTAATAGGCGTCGAAATAGTCGCTCGAGGCCATCGAGACGCGTGGGCCGGCCGAAATCTGGACGGTGGGCGAGAGGTTCATGAAGGCGTCGGCGGAAAGGTCCGCGACCAGGCCGTCATGCGCGCGGATGCCGTGGCGCACTTCGCCGCGCACGCGCAGCCAGTCGGTCGGATAAACTTCCGCGAAACCGCCCAGTTCCACTCCGAAGCGGATCGGGTCGAGGCCGACGAGATCGTCCGAATCGCCGCCATCGCGCTCGAAGACGAGCTTGCCGGTCGGGCCGGCGCGGAAGGTGCCGGTGTCGATCAGGCCTATGGAGATGTTGTCGTTGCGCGAGGAAAAGCGCCGCTCGGTGCCCTGACGGCCGAACGAGACGATGGGCTGCGCGACGAAGCGATACTTGTCGTCGCCTTCATATTCGGGAATCGACAGCGCGGCGACGCCGAGCGTCAGGCTCCAGTCGCCGGAAAACCAGCCCGGCTGCGCGAGCGACGGCGTCGCCAGCATGGTCGAGAAGCAAAGAACGGCACCGGCAACTGCAAATTTCGACATTCTCATCTCCTCGACACACGCGTCACGCGCACAATCGCCCATGCCCGCTACGAAGCACCTTCTCAAGTAAACAAATGTTTAGAGCGCGGCGAAGTGGAGCGCGGCGTCGAGTTCACCCACGGGCTGTGCCTTTTCCATCACGGCGCGCGCCTCCGCCTCGTCGCGCTTCATCTGCGCGGTCAGCGCGTCGAGCCCGTCGAACTTCTCCTCGCCGCGCAACCGGGCGAAGAAGCCGACCTGGCAAGTCTCGCCGTAAAGATCGCCGGAAAAATCGAACAGAAACGTCTCGAGCAGCGGCGCGCCGTTCTCGGCAACGGTCGGCCGCCGGCCGAAGCTCGCAACGCCATCATGGAGCGCGCCGTCTGCACGCTTCATTCGCACCGCGTAGATGCCGTGGGCCAGATGCACATCCGGCGAAAGCACCATGTTCGCGGTCGGGTAGCCGAGCGTGCGGCCGAGCTTCTCGCCGCCGACGACTTCCGCCTCCACCGCGAAGCGGTAGCCGAGCAGCCCGGCCGCCTCCGCCACCTCGCCCTCGGCCAGCAATTCGCGGATGCGGCTCGACGAGACGATCTCCGCCCCCTCGTCGCGAAAGGCGTCGACCAGCGTCACGCCGAAGCCGTGGCGTCCGCCCGCCTCCATCAGGTATGCAGGACCGCCGCCTCGGTTCTTGCCGAAATGAAAGTCGAAGCCGGTCACCGCATGGGCGATGCCGAGCCGTCCCACGAGGATCGTCGCGACGAATTCTTCGGCGGACAACTCCGCCAAATCCCTGTCGAAACGCTGCTCGACCATGCCGTCGAAGCCGCAGGCTGCCAGAAGGCGCGCCTTCATCGCCGACGAGGTCAGGCGAAAGAGAGGGATGTCGGGACGGAAGAGCGTGCGTGGATGCGGGTCAAAGGTCAGCACCAGCGCCGGCGCGCCAAGCCGCCGCGCTTCCTCCTGCGCCCGGTCGAGCACCGCGCGGTGGCCGCGATGGACACCGTCGAAATTGCCGATCGCGACGACGGCGCCGCGCAGGCGTTCAGGCAGCGCATCGCTTCCGCAGATATGGGCGAAATCGCCGGGCATGGAGCCTAGGGTCACCTAACGAAGTCGTGGGATAGAAGCCACCGGCGCATAGCCGTGGCTGTCGAGGAAGGTCGCGAGGCGCGCCACATCCGGGGCGCCATCGGCATCGTATTCGCGGGCGTGGATGCCGGCGGTGACGAACAATATGTCGATGTCGTTCGACACCGCACCCTTGACGTCGGTCATCACGCCGTCGCCGATCGCCAGCACGTCGCGCGGCTTGACCTGCCGGCCGAGCGCCTGCGCGGCGAGGATCAGCGCTGCGACGTAGATCGGCTGGTGCGGCTTGCCGGCGACGAAGGAGCGGCCGCCAAGCTGCGCGTAGTCGCGGGCGAGCGCGCCGGCGCACCAGACCAGCTTGTCGCCGCGCTCCACCACGATGTCGGGATTGGCGCAGATGAAAGGCAGGTCGCGCGAGCGGAAACGGCGCAGCATTTCCGCATAATCCTCGGGCGTTTCGCTCTCGTCGTCGAACATGCCGGTGCACACGACGCCGGAAGCCTCCTGCTCCTCGACCAGTTCGACGTCGAGCCCGTCATAGAGCGACAGGTCGCGGTCGAGGCCGAGATGGAAGATGCGGCGCGGGCCTTCAGCGATCAGATCGCGCGTCACGTCGCCGGAGGTCACCAGATAGTCCCAGCAGTCGCGCGGCACGCCGATCGCGGCGAGCTGGTCTTCCACGTCGTCGCGAACGCGCGGCGAATTGGTGATGAGGATGACGATCTTGCCCTTCTGGCGCGCGCGCTTCAGTGCCGCGCAGGCATCCGGAAAGGGGTCGACGCCATTGTGGACCACGCCCCAGACATCGCTCAAAATGACGGAATAGCCGTCGGCGAGGTCGTCCAGCGTGTCGATCAGATTGGGCATTTCAGGCTCGTCAGCGCGATTGGAGATGGTCCCGCATCTAGCGGAACGCCGCCCTCGAGTCATCCGCTTTCATGTCGCCTCGATGCCGTAACGTGTCACGATCTCGGGCTGGATCAGCTTTGCGTGGACCGCGAGCAGCAGAAGCTGCGCGTCCATCCCCTCGCCCGCTTCCAGCGCCTTTTCCACCCGCGCCTCGATCGCCTTCAGCCGTTCGCCGCCATGCACGGCCTCGAACGCGTTGGCGCCCATCACCGAATAGCCGAACATTTCCGCGACGGCCGGATAGGCTTCGGGCATCTCGTCGATGCCGTGGTCCTTCATCAGATTGACGATGGTCATCTTGACGCCCTCGGGCACCAGCGCGGGATGCAGGTCGACGCCGCGCAGCGCCGCGTCGAGCTGGCGCAGGTCGGACGAGCGGCCGAACATTCCGAAAAAGCCGAAGGAGGATCGTCTTCGCGTTGCCAGCTTCTTGACTCCCGTTTGCGGCGGGCCTATCTCACCGGCCAGTTGGCACTCACCTGATGGGAGTGCTAACGAAGTCCGGTTCTCCGGACGGAGGGAACCCCTACCATCATCCGTATCGAGGATCAAAGTCACATGACACAGTCGACGTTCCGCCCGCTCCACGACCGCGTGGTTGTCCGCCGGGTCGATTCCGAGGAAAAGACCAAGGGCGGCATCATCATCCCGGACACCGCCAAGGAAAAGCCGCAGGAAGGCGAAGTCATCGCCGTCGGCTCGGGCGCCCGTGACGAAGCCGGCAAACTCGTTCCGCTGGACGTCAAGCATGGCGACCGCGTGCTGTTCGGCAAGTGGTCCGGCACCGAAGTCAAGCTCAACGGCGAAGACCTTCTGATCATGAAGGAAGCCGACATCATGGGCATCATCGGCTGATAGCCGGTCCCGTCCAACCATCCACTCATTCAAAGGGCTCTTGAGCCCGGGAGCAAAGACAAATGGCTTCAAAAGAAGTTAAGTTCGGCCGCGACGCCCGCGAGCGCATGCTGCGCGGCGTCGATATTCTCGCCAATGCGGTGAAGGTCACGCTCGGCCCCAAGGGCCGCAACGTCGTCATCGACAAGTCGTTCGGCGCACCGCGCATCACCAAGGACGGCGTCACCGTCGCCAAGGAGATCGAGCTCGAGGACAAGTTCGAGAACATGGGCGCCCAGATGGTGCGCGAAGTGGCCTCGAAGACCAACGACATCGCCGGCGACGGCACCACGACCGCGACCGTTCTCGCCCAGTCGATCGTCCAGGAAGGCGCCAAGGCAGTTGCCGCCGGCATGAACCCGATGGACCTGAAGCGCGGCATCGATCTGGCCGTTTCGGAAGTCGTCAAGAACCTCGTTTCGTCGGCCGCCAAGATCAACACCTCGGCTGAAGTCGCCCAGGTCGGCACCATCTCCGCCAATGGCGAGAAGGAAATCGGCGAGATGATCGCCGAGGCCATGCAGAAGGTCGGCAACGAAGGCGTCATCACCGTCGAGGAAGCCAAGACCGCCGAGACCGAACTCGAAGTCGTCGAAGGCATGCAGTTCGACCGCGGCTACCTGTCGCCCTACTTCGTGACCAACCCGGAAAAGATGGTCGCCGAGCTCGAGGACGCCTACATCCTCCTGCACGAGAAGAAGCTGTCGAACCTACAGGCGCTGCTGCCGGTCCTTGAAGCCGTCGTCCAGTCGTCCAAGCCCCTCGTCATCATCTCGGAAGACGTCGAAGGCGAGGCGCTCGCCACGCTCGTCGTCAACAAGCTGCGCGGTGGCCTCAAGATCGCTGCCGTCAAGGCTCCCGGCTTCGGTGACCGTCGCAAGGCCATGCTCGAGGACATCGCCGTCCTCACCGGCGGCCAGGTGATCTCGGAAGACCTCGGCATCAAGCTCGAGAATGTCGGCCTCGACATGCTCGGCCGCGCCAAGAAGGTGTCCATCACCAAGGAAAACACGACGATCGTCGACGGTGCCGGCCAGAAGTCGGAAATCGAAGGCCGCGTCGCGCAGATCAAGGCGCAGATCGAAGAGACCTCTTCGGACTACGACCGCGAGAAGCTGCAGGAGCGTCTTGCCAAGCTGGCCGGCGGCGTCGCCGTCATCCGCGTCGGTGGCTCGACGGAAGTCGAAGTCAAGGAGAAGAAGGACCGCGTCGACGACGCCCTCAACGCGACCCGCGCGGCCGTTGAAGAAGGCATCGTTCCCGGCGGCGGCACCGCCCTCCTGCGCGCTTCCAAGCTGATCACCGCCAAGGGCGAGAACGCCGATCAGGAAGCCGGCATCAACATCGTGCGCCGCGCACTGCAGGCTCCGGCCCGCCAGATCGCGACCAACGCTGGTGCGGAAGCCTCGATCGTTGCAGGCAAGATCTTCGACAACGGTTCGGAGACCTACGGCTACAACGCCCAGACCGGCGAATATGGCGACATGATCCAGATGGGCATCGTCGACCCGGTCAAGGTCGTGCGCACCGCTCTGCAGGACGCAGCCTCGGTTGCCGGCCTTCTCGTGACCACCGAGGCGATGATCGCCGAGGCTCCGAAGAAGGAATCGGCCGGCGGCATGCCGGGCGGAATGCCCGGTGGCATGGGCGGCATGGGCGGCATGGACTTCTAGGAGGTCCTCCTCCCTACTTGATTGGAAAGGGCGTCCCTCGGGGCGCCCTTTTCGCATTTGTGATCGCGCATTCCTGCAACCAAAGGTCACAACCGGCGTTCCTCTCGCGCCCGACAATTCGTCGGTGTTTCCAAGGAGATGACGATGGTGAACAAGGATCAGGTCAAGGGCGCCGCCAAGCAGACCACGGGCGCCGTGAAGGAAGCCGCCGGCAAGGCGACGGGCTCGACGAAGACCGAGATGAAGGGCAAGGCCGAGAAGACCGCCGGCAAGGTCCAGAAGGAAGTCGGCAACGCGCGCGAACGCGCAAAGTAAGACGCCTCCGCATTCGAATTGACGGGCGCCCCCGCGGCGCCCTTTTTCGAGCCCTCTTGCCAGTCATGCCCCGGCGGGGCACCAAGCGGCATGACCGCATCCCTTCTCCCCGCATGACCGGCGAACTCGCCGCCCTTTGGGCGCTCGCCGTCTCGGCCTTCACCTCCGCCACGCTCCTGCCCGGCACGTCGGAGGCCGTGCTCGCCGGCCTGCACGCCGCCCGCGCCGCCGATCCGCTCGCCCTCCTCGCCGTCGCCAGCCTCGCCAACACGCTCGGCTCCTGCATCAACTGGCTCCTCGGCCGCCTCGTCACCCGGTTCCGCGACCGTCGCTGGTTCCCGGCTTCCCCATCCCAGATCGCGCGCGCCGAAGGTTGGTATGCGCGCTATGGCCTCTGGTCGCTGTTCCTGTCCTGGGTCCCGATCATCGGCGATCCGCTGACCGTCGTCGCCGGCATATTGCGCGTCCCCTTGCTCGTCTTCCTCGTCATCGTCGGCCTCGCCAAGACCGCACGCTACGCCTTCGTCCTCGGCCTCGCCTCGCTTCTTTGAACTCCGCCTGCGATGCCCCATATGCCAACCAACCGAGGGAGCATTGAATGACCGAAACCCGTTCCGAGACCGACACGTTTGGCGCAATCGACGTGCCCGCAGACCGCTATTGGGGCGCGCAGACGCAGCGCTCCATCGAGAATTTCCGCATCGGCACCGAGAAGATGCCACTGCCGCTCGTCCACGCGCTCGGCCTCGTCAAGCGCGCTGCCGCCGAGACGAACCTCGCGCTCGGCATTCTCGACGCGGAGCGCGCGGGGAAGATCGTCGAGGCCGCGCAGGAGGTCGTCGACGGCAGGCTCGACGACAATTTCCCGCTCGTCGTCTGGCAGACCGGCTCGGGCACGCAGTCCAACATGAACGCCAATGAGGTGATCGCCAACCGCGCCATCGAGTTGATGGGCGGTCAGATGGGCTCGAAAAAGCCGATCCATCCCAACGACCACGTCAATATGAGCCAGTCGTCCAACGACACCTTCCCGACCGCGATCCACATCGCGATCGTGCGCGAGGCGCATGCGACGCTCCTGCCCGGCCTCGACCACCTGATCTCCGCCCTGCAGGAAAAGGCCGCCGCCTTCGCCGACATCATCAAGATCGGCCGCACCCACACGCAGGACGCCACGCCGCTCACCCTCGGCCAGGAATTTTCCGGCTATGTCGCGGCCCTCGTCGCCGGCCGGCGCCGGATCGTGGAAAGCCTGCACGACGTCCACGCGCTGGCGCAGGGCGGCACCGCCGTCGGCACCGGCCTCAACGCGCCCGCCGGCTTCGACCAGGGCTTTGCCGCCCGCGTCGCCGAATTGACCGGACTGCCCTTCCGCACGGCCGAAAACAAGTTCGAGGCGCTGGCGAGCCACGGCGCGGCCGTCCATTTCCACGGCAGCCTCGCCGCCCTCGCCGCCGATCTCTTCAAGATCGCCAACGACATCCGCTTCCTCGGCTCCGGCCCGCGCTCCGGTCTCGGCGAGCTCCTCCTGCCCGAAAACGAGCCCGGCTCCTCGATCATGCCCGGCAAGGTCAACCCGACCCAGGCCGAGGCGCTGACCATGGTCGCCACGCAGATCATGGGCAACCAGACCATCGTCGGCATGGCTGCCAGCCAGGGCCATTTCGAGCTCAACGTCTTCAAACCCGTCATCGCCAATGCCGTCCTCCAGTCCGTCCGCCTTGCCGGCGACGCCACGCGCTCCTTCGCCGACAACTGCATCGCCGGCATCGAAGCGAACGAGGAACGCATCTCGGAGCTCGTCCAGAAATCGCTGATGCTGGTCACAGCGCTCGCACCGACCATCGGATATGATGCCGCTGCGAAGATCGCCAAGACCGCGCACAAGAACGGCTCGACGTTGCGCGAGGAAGCCATCGCTAGCGGGCATGTCACCGCTGAGGATTATGACCGCATCGTGCGGCCGGAGAACATGATCCACCCGGGGTGAACGGGAAAACCCTTGTTGACCGGTGAACACCCTCCCCCACATCGTTCACCAATCCTGAACGTAGTGTCGCGTGCGGGACGGCTCGCACAATTGCATGGGCGCAAGTAGATAGGGGACATCTACTCCTCCTCCCAAGGGTTTCAAACCGCCATGACCAACGACGCCGTCCTTCTCTTCGCCCGCATCCTTCTGGTTGCGCTCTTCCTCATTTCCGGTTTCGGCATGCTCACCGCGCCGGGCGGCTTTGCCGGCTATATGGGCTCGCTCGGCCTGCCCGCGCCGATGCTCGTCACCTGGCTCATCATCGCGCTCAAGGTGCTCGGCGGCATCGCCATCGTCGTCGGCTTCAAGACGCGCTATGTCGCCTATGCCTTCGCGCTCTTCTGCGTCGCCACCGCCCTTCTCGGCCACATGGACTTCGCCGACCAGAACCAGTTCAACAACTTCTTCAAGAACCTCGCCATGGCCGGCGGCTTCCTCGCCCTCTCGGTCTCGGGTCCCGGCTCGGTCTCCGTCGCCGCCCGCGCGTAAGTTTTCAAACAGCGATCTCCAGTCGCCAAAGGCGGGCTCCGGCCCGCCTTTTCATTTGCGGTGCAAGCCCCCCTCTCCGTCTCGGGCTTCGCCCGAGCCACCTCTCCCCCGATGGGGGCGAGGAAAACCAGGCTAAAAAGCGTCATCGCTGCCGTCGTTTCCTCGCCCCCTCTGGGGGAGAGGTGCCGAGCGCCAGCGAGGCGGAGAGGGGGAGCGCTGCCGTCGGCCAGCATTCCCCGACACTTGCCGCCTTCGTTCCTATCGGTTACGACACGGCGCGCCCGTTCCGGGCGCTTTTCCAATCATCGCAGGCGGATTTCAGACATGGTCGACAAGGCGGAAAAAATGAAGGCGCGGCTTCCGCGAGGCTTCGTCGACCGCCATGCCGACGACATCCGCGCCGTCGACGCCATGACCGCCAAAATCCGCGAGGTCTACGAGCTCTACGGCTTCGATCCGGTCGAGCAGCCGATGATCGAATATACCGACGCGCTCGGCAAATTCCTGCCCGACCAGGACCGCCCGAACGAGGGTGTCTTCTCGTTCCAGGACGATGACGAGCAGTGGCTGTCTCTGCGCTACGACCTCACCGCCCCCCTCGCCCGCTTCGTCGCCGAGAACTTCGAGCGCCTGCCCAAACCCTATCGCTCCTACCGCTCCGGCTGGGTCTTCCGCAACGAAAAGCCCGGCCCGGGACGGTTCCGGCAATTCATGCAGTTCGACGCGGATATCGTCGGCACGCCGGGCGTCGCGGCGGATGCCGAGATGGCGATGATGATGGCCGATACGCTCGAAGCCGTCGGCATCAAGCGCGGGGACTACGTGATCCGGGTGAACAACCGCAAGGTGCTGGACGGAGTTCTGGAGGCAATCGGCCTCGGCGGCGACGAGAATGCCGGACGCAGGCTCGGCGTGCTGCGCGCGATTGATAAGCTGGACAAGTTCGGTCCTGAAGGGGTTCGTGCGCTGCTTGGTAAAGGCCGCATGGATGAGAGCGGTGATTTTACGAAGGGCGCAGGGCTGACTGACGAGCAGCAATCCATCGTCATGACAGCAACGGCCGAAGCTTACGATCTGTCCGATATAAAGAGCGCCGGCGACCGAGATCTCTCCGACATGGAATTCGCTAACGACGGAGCACTCTTTTACGACAACGTTACGAGTGCAAAAATCACGTGGAGCGCTGCACATAACGAAACAACGCGGCAGGGAGCCCAAGAGCTGCTGACAATTGCAGAACTTTGCGAAGCAGCAGGATATGGATCGAACCGCATCAAGATCGACCCCTCCGTCGTCCGCGGCCTCGAATACTACACCGGCCCCGTCTACGAAGCCGAACTCACCTTCGACGTCACCAACGAAGACGGCCAGGTCGTACGCTTCGGCTCCGTCGCCGGCGGCGGACGTTATGACGGCCTCGTCTCGCGCTTTCGCGGCGAACCGGTTCCGGCGACCGGCTTTTCCATCGGCGTCTCGCGACTTGTCACGGCGCTGAAGAATCTCGGCAAGCTTGACACCGCAAACGTTCTCGCGCCGGTCGTCGTCCTCGTCATGGACAAGGACACTGAATCCCTCGGCCGCTACCAGAAGATGGTCGCAGACCTGCGCGCGGCGGGCATCCGCTCCGAAATGTATCTCGGCGGCGCGGGCATGAAGGCGCAGATGAAGTACGCCGACCGGCGCGGCGCACCCTGCGTCGTGATCCAGGGCGGCGACGAGCGCGCGGCGGGCGAAGTCCAGATCAAGGATCTGATCGCCGGCGCCAAGGCCGCCGAAGGCATCACCGACAACACCGAATGGCGCGAAAGTCGCCCGGCGCAGTTTTCCGTGCCGGAGAGCGGGCTGATCGAGGCCGTGCGTCGGGTGCTCGAGGCGCAGAAGGCGGATCGGGACGGCGCGGAATGACGAGGGTTTTCGTTTCGTCGCGCCCCCCTCTGCCCTGCCGGGCATCTCCCTCGCGGGTGGGGAGATTAGGCTCGTCATCGACACCGCGTGATCTCCCCCCATGCGGGGGAGATGTCCGGCAGGACAGAGGGGGGCGCCGTAGAGCGCCGACCTCGCCAAACGCAGCGGCAATCCAATGACCTCCCGCATTCCCCAGATCGCCGACGACATCCGCGCCATCTTCGACGCGCGCGGCGCCGGCATGGTCGACGTCGCCATTCTCCAACCGGCCGACCCCTTCCTCGACATGGCCGGCGAGGACCTTCGCCGGCGCATCTTCCTCACCGAAAACGAGACCGGTGCGGCGCTCTGCCTGCGGCCCGAATTCACCATCCCCGTCTGCATCGACCACATCGCGTCGAAGGCCGGGACGCCGCGCCGCTACGCCTATCTCGGCGAGGTGTTCCGCCAGCGGCGCGAGGGCGGCAACGAGTTCTTCCAGGCCGGCATCGAGGATCTCGGCGAGACCGACATCGCCCGCGCCGATGCGCGCTCCATCGCCGACGCCCATGCGCTTCTGGCCGGCGTGCTCCCAGACCACGACCTCACGATCACCATCGGCGACCAGCGCGTCTTCGAGGCGGTGCTGGCCGCGCTCGGCCTGCCGCGCGGCTGGCAAAAGCGCCTCGCCCGCGCCTTCGGCTCCAAGGAGATGCTGGACGCCGCGCTCGACGACCTCGCCAACCCGTCGCGCAAGCTGACGCTCGACGAGCCCGTCGCCTCGCTCATCGCCGAGGGCGACCGCGACGCGCTCGCCGCCCACGTCGCCGGCCTGATGACCGACACGGGCCTTGCCGAGAGCGCCGGCCGAACCTCCGCCGAGATCGCCAACCGGCTGATCGAAAAGGCGGAACTGCGCTCGGTGCGGCTGTCCGATGAGGCGCTCGGCGCGCTCAAGACCTTCCTCGCCATCCATGCGCCGCTGCGCCAGGCCGGCAATGCGCTGCGCGATTTCGCCGGCGATGCCGGCATTTCGCTCGGCGCCGCGCTCGACATCTTCTCCGCCCGCTCGCGCTCGATTTCCGAACTCGGCCTGCCGGAAGCCGCGATCCACTACGACGCCGGCTTCGGCCGCCCGCTCGATTACTACACCGGGCTGGTCTACGAGATTTCAGCCGGCAGCCGCGACCGGCCCCTCGTCGGCGGTGGCCGCTATGACCGGCTGCTCACCCTGCTCGGCGCGAAGTCGCCGATTCCGGGGGTGGGGTTCTCCGTCTGGCTCGATCGGATCGAAGCCTTGAAGGGAGAGGCCGCATGACCATCACGCTCGTGCTCCCCTCCAAGGGCCGATTGAAGGATGCGGCCATCGAGAAACTGGGCGCTGCGGGCTTCGCCGTCGCGACACCCGACGACGACCGGCGCTACCGCGCGCGGATCGAAGGGCGCGACGACATCGAGGTCGCGTTTCTCTCCGCGTCCGAGATTTCGCGCGAACTCGCGCAGGGGTCCATCGACCTTGGCGTCACCGGCGAAGACCTTGTTTGCGAAGGGATTTCCGACTGGCAAAAGCGCGCCGCCATCGGTGCCCGCCTGGGCTTCGGGCGGGCCGACGTTGTGGTTGCTGTGCCGGATGCCTGGCTCGACGTCGAGACGATGGCGGACCTCGAAGACGTCGCAGCCGAGTTTCGCCAGCGGCACGGACGGCGGCTGCGGATCGCCACCAAATACTGGCGGCTGACGCAGCAGTTCTTTTCGCGCACGCACGGCATCCAGGTCTACCGGATCGTCGAGAGCCTGGGCGCCACGGAAGGCGCGCCGGCGGCGGGCTCGGCGGATATCATCGTCGATATCACGACCACCGGATCGACGCTGAAGGCCAATCATCTCAAGGTGTTGGCCGACGGCGTGATCCTGAAATCGGAAGCGTGCCTGTTCTCTTCGATCAAGGAGCGGCCCGCCGCGGATCAGGCCGTCGTCGACGAGATCGTGGCGGCCGTCGCCGCCCTATAGCGACGGCAGGACGAGGCAGGCGCGCAGGCCTCCCGAGGGGGCAGCGGCCAGTTCCAGCGAGCCGCCGTAGAGCTCGGCGATGTCGCGGACAATGGAGAGACCGAGGCCCGATCCGATCGGTCGTTCGTCGAGCCGGATGCCGCGTCCGAGCGCACGCTCGCGCTCGCCGGCATCGAGACCCGGACCGTCGTCGTCGATGACGATCAGGATATCCCCGCCCTCTTTTTTCGCGACGATTTCGACCCGGTTTCGGGCGTATTTGCAGGAATTGTCGATCAGATTGCCGAGAATTTCCTCCAGATCCTGGCTGTCTCCGGCGAATTTCAGGCCCTTTTCGGCCGAAACCGGAAGCTCCAGATTCTTATCCGCATAGATGCGGCTCATCGCCAGCGTCAGATCGCCGATGACCGGTTCGACCTCGGTCGAGACGCCGACGATGTTGCGGCTCGCCGCCGAGCGGGCGCGCCGCAGGTGATGGGCGACGAGGCGCTCCATCGTGCGCACGCAGTCGGCCGCGACATCCGAATCGGGCCGGCCGGCAATGTCGTTCGCCAGCACCGCGAGCGGCGTCTTCAAGCCGTGGGCGAGATTGCCGACATGGTTGCGGGCGCGCTCCACGACGGCGCGGTTGTGTTCGAGCAGCGAATTGGTTTCGGTGACCATCGGCTGCAATTCGACATGCTCGGCATCGGGCAGCCGCTGGGCGCGGCCTTCGCGGATGTCGGCGATCTGGCGGCGCAGCGCGTCGAGCGGGCGCAGGCCATAGAGGATCTGCAGGAGCACGGCGAAGATCAGGCCGACGCCGAGGACGAAGAGCGAGATGGCGAGCGGCGGGACGATGCCGCCGAGCGCGTCCTCGATCTCGGCCTCGGGACCCGCAACCGTGACCCGCAGGTTTGACCCGCCGCCGGGCGCCGTGAAGTCGCGGTAGAGCGCATGAAGTTCGCGGCCGCGCGGGCCGACGAGCTCGGGGACATGGCCCGACTGACCGATCTCGCCGACCGCCGCGCCGAGATCCGCATCCCACAGCGACGCGCTCTTCAGGAGCACCGCGTCGGCATCGGCGATCTGCCAGTACCAGCCCGAATAGAGCTGCTGGTATTGCGGCTCGGAGACGACGCCGCCGGGCTGCAGCGTGCCGGCCGCATCGAACGAAACCGCGCTCATGATGGAGAGAATCTGCGCGTTCAGCCGCTCGTCGAAATTGCGCTCGACGAAGTCACGCAGGAGCGAGGCGATGATCATGCCGGCGACGAGAAGCGCGCCGGCGATCCAGATCGCCGCGCCGGCCAGAAGCCGCAGACGAAGCGACTTACGCACGTTCGGCTTCGCTTTCGCTGGAGGCGGCCAGGACGTAGCCGCAGCCGCGCACGGTGCGGATCATGTCGGTTCCGATCTTGCGCCGCAGACGGCCGATGATGACTTCCATCGAATTGAAATCGCGATCGGTGTCGCGGTCGTAGACATGTTCGGACAGTTCGGTGCGCGAGATCGCGCGGTCCTGATGATGGATCATGTAGGACAGGATCTGCGCCTCGAAGGCGGTGAGTTTCAGCGGCAGGCCGTCGAGCGTGAAGGACGTCGTCTGGGTGTCGTATTCCAGCGCGCCGCAGGTGATGATCGACTGGGCGTGACCGGCGGCGCGGCGGATCAGGCTGCGGGCGCGCACGATCACCTCCTCCATGCGGAACGGCTTGACGACGTAGCCATCCGCGCCGGCGCGGAAACCGGAGACCTTCTCGGCCCATTCGTCGCGTGCAGTCAGGATCAGGACCGGCGTCGTCACGCCCTGCCCGCGCCAGGACTGAAGGATCGAAATGCCGTCCTTCGACGGAAGGCCGAGGTCGAGCACGGCCACGTCGAAAGGCTCGCTCGCGCCCAGATGCTCAATGTCGATGCCGTCATGGGCGACCGTCGGCACGAAGCCGGCTTCACGAAATGCGGCATCGAGCTGCTGGCTGAGCCGGGTATCGTCTTCGGCGAGGAGCGCTTTCATTCCAGTGATGTTCCTACTGTTGACCAGAGACCGGCTTGCGGGCATCGACGAGCCCACGCCCGTCGACCTCGATGAATGCCGCGGTGAACGCGTCGATCCTGATCCGCAGGACATTGCCTGCCGGCGTGATGAGCCGAAGCTCATAATACAGGTCCGGATCGTTGCCCGCCACGACTTCGGCAGCGACCACCTCACCATGATATCGCTCACCGACGGCTGCGATGATCTCGGACAGCGGCAGCACTTCATCGCGGCCCTGCGCGAGCGCGGGGACGGCGACCAGAAATGCGCAGATCAGTGCGGCCAGCCTCGTTTTCATCGTTCCGAAATTCATGGGACACTCTCTTAGCGGGGCGGCTTGAACCGAAGTTGAACCGTGTCGTTTGGCTGGCGTTCAACATGCCTGGGCCATTATCGTTGCCATCCGACAAGACCGAACCAGGGAGACGAGGTTTGAGCCACATGAACATATTTGCCTCGACCGCTCTCATCGCCGCGCTCGTGAGCGCAGCGCCGGCGGCGGCGCAGACGGCCATCGGAGACCTCGAGGCCAGCAGGTCGATCACGATCGAAGGGCGTGTCACCGACGTTTTCGGCAACAAGTTCGTGCTGGAAGACGATTCGGGCCGCATCCTGGTGGAGACCGGCCCCGCGTGGTGGCGGACGACCGAGGTGTCGGTCGACGAGAACGTGACGGTCATCGGCGAACCGGGCGCCTCGCGGACCTTCGACGCCTTCAGGATCAGGCATGGCGACGGGCGCGAGATCGTCATCCGGGAACCCGACACGCCGCCGCCCTGGGCCGGACAGGCATCGCCCGATGGCAGCGAACGTCGGCTTCAGCGGCGGGCGGATGCCGACGACCAGCGCGAGATCGACACGGCGCTGAGCACCGGAATCGATCTGAAGAAGATCACCGAGGACGCCGGCTACGTGTTCGGCTACGACGTCGACCGCAAGAAGGACCACTACGAAGTCGAAGCCTTCGGCCCGAACGGCGCGGAGGTCGAACTGCATATCGACTTCACCGGCAATATCCGCCGCATCGCCATGGACGACCCGACCTATGACGATGCCGGACTGCGACAGATCGTCGAGAATGCCGGCTATGAATGGCGCGGCGACATCGACCGCAAGAAGAAGCACTACGAGGTGGAGGCCGTGAACGCATATGGCGAGCGGGTCGAGCTTCACGTCGACTATTCGGGCGAAATCTACAAGGAAAAGTGGGACTGACGTGTCGTCGCACTTCGCCCGCCTCTCAACAGCGGGCGCGACCTCCGGTCCGGGGCCGGGCCGGGAGGAGAAAGGCGGGTCGCAACGGCCCGCCTTTTTTATGGTTTAGGCAGTTCAATCAGCGGATTGACGAACGCCACGCCAAGCGGGCGGAAATGTCTCTCGTTCGCAGTCAAGACAATCATGCCATGGACCGATGCGGTCGCCGCAATCGCGACATCCTCAAAGCCGGGCGCTTCACCCGCCGCGCGGGCGACATCGAGCAGCCGGCCGATTTCCACGGCCACGGCAAGGTCGATCGGCAGGATGCGCGACGACCAGTAATGGGAAAGTTCGCGCCACCATTCTGCGAGTCGTGCGGCCTTTTGGGTCGCGCCCGTTCGCCTTGCCTTGGCAATTCCGTCGAGGATTTCCGCGGCCGTCACCACCGACAGGCTGAGGCTCTCTCCATGCGCCTCGATCCAGGCTGCGAGGCGCATGTCCTCGTTCGTATTTCTACGTCCCGGCGCGACGCGGCTGACGATGTTTGTATCGACGAGATAGGCCGTCAAAACGGATCGTCACGTAGCGCTCGCGCCGATCTGCGCTTCGTGACCGCGAGATCGCCATCCTCGAGCGGCGAATTGACCAGGAACCAGCCCAATGAAGGCACGCGCTGGAGGCGCTCATATTCCTCATAGGACAAGATAACGGCTTCTCGCCTGCCATGACGGGTAATGATGGCCGCTTCGCCTGCCGTCACTTCGTCGAGCACATGCGACAAGGTCGCCTTCGCCTGACGCAACTGGATTTCCTTCATGGCAGGAACCGCTCCATTCATATGACTACTGTAGTCATATTGCGACTTTTTTGCCCGGTCGTCAAACTTCTCCGCCCAGACCGGGCGGAAGCCGGCTCGAAGGGCGGCGATGGTCGAGGGTGGGGTGATTGCCAGGGCGGAAGCGTTTGGGCGCGGCGACGGTAGGTAGCCTTCGAAGGTCCAGCGTAGCCAGTTGCCGTCGCGCCGGACGAGTGGGTTGCCGGCGACTTCGATCATGGCGGCGTCGGGGAGATCGTCTGGGGAGACTTGGACGGGCGCGGTGCGGGAGGAGAGGCGGCGCTCGGCGTGGAGGCGGACGTCCATCTGCGGGGCGGTGACGGAGGCGAGCCCGTTGCCGGCGGCGAAGGCGGACTGGAATTGGCGGGCGGGGCCGCGGCGGCAGGAGAAGCAGGGGCGGTGGCCGGCGGCGAGCGCGGTGACCTCGTCGGCGAAGAAGAGCTCGGTCCAGCCGGCGCCGCCGCGTCCGTTACGGCCCCAGACGTCGCGGTGCCTGCCCTTCCAGTCGCAGGTGCAGACGATCCAGGCGCGGGTCGTCCAGCGCCTGCCGGTGAGCTTTCGGGTGTCGGGATCGTGCAGGATGCCGCGATTGCCGGTGAACAGCCCGCGCGCGGCGACGGCGTGGAGGGCGCCGAGCGGGTCGGCACGATTTTGCAGCGTCATTTCGATCCCTTGGCAGAGCTTCGCCGTCCATGTTACCCGCCGAATATCGATGGGCAAATCAGGCAGGCCGATGCGCGTTCTCGTCATCCAGAATTTCGACGGCACCGGGCTTGGACAGTTGCGCCCGGCGCTCGACGCGGCCGATGCGGAAATCGACATCCGCGCATTGCACGATGGCTGCGTGCTGCCGGAGCATGGCGACGACCATGATGCGCTGATCGTGCTCGGCGGCGGGCAGAACGCGCTCGCCGACGACGAGCATCCCTATCTGCCTGGGCTCGTCGATTTCATCCGCGATTTCACCGCCAGCGGGAAGGCCGTGCTCGGCATCTGTCTCGGTGCGCAGCTTCTCGCCCGCGCACATGGGGCGCAGAACCTGATCGGCGCGGCGCGGGAGTTCGGCTGGCGCGAAATTGTGCTGACGCCGGAAGGTCGGGAGGACCCGGTGCTGGGCGCCCTGCCCGCCCGCTTCCCGATCTTCCAGTGGCATGACGACCACTACATGTTGCCGCGCGGCGCGTCGCGGCTTGCCGGCAACCTCGTTTCGCATAACCAGGCGTTCCGGATCGGGGCGCGGGCCTATGGCATCCAGTTCCATTTCGAGGCCGACCGGGCGCTCGTGAGCGAATGGAACGAGCGATTCGCCGGATGGATCGCCGAGCGCGAGCCCGATTGGGGCAGCCGCCACAAACGGCAGGCCGAACGCTTCGGCCCGGACGCCGACGCGGCCGGACTGGCGCTCGCCAAGGCATGGGTTTCCGCCATCCGCGGCTGAAGAGTTGCAGAAATGCAACTTGCCAAAAATAGGCGTGGCAAAGCCTTGGACCGTCTGGCTTTCGCCCGATTGGAGGCCTAGATCAGCGGCCGCATCAGACGGAGATTCCGCCCAAACGCGCCCTTTCGAAACCACCGCGAAACAAATCGCGGGGAACGAAAATTCGCGCCACGGATTCTCCTGATGAAACCGATTTGTAACGGACCCCGTTGTAAGAGTTGCAGGACCCAACCGAGATGAACCCCGTGCGCGCCACCCTGATCACCCTCTCCATGCTTTCCGCAATCGTGTTCTGGGGCGCCGGAATCTACACGGCCGACGCGGCCGGTGATTTCGTGGTCGTCGACGGCTACGGCGTCGTCGCCGAGTAAATTCGGTCCTGAGCGGCCTGCAATTGGCAGGCTAGCCGGTCACTTCCAGAAACCGCTTCTCGCGGCCCTCCATCGCCAGCGCCGTCAACCGGCCGCTGGCGAAAGCATATGTGTCGAGATTGACGCGGTTGGCGCGGATTTCCGGCTCGTGATGCGGCGTGTGGCCGTGGACGACGAGCTTGGGGTGCAGGCCCGGATAATCTGAGAATTCGCGCCTGATCCAGATCAGGTCCTCCGGGTCCTGCGCGTCGAGCGCGACGCCGGGGCGGATTCCGGCATGGCAGAAGAAGAAATCTCCGAAAATCGCTGACAGCTTCAGGCCGTTCAGGAACGCGATATGCGCGGGCGGCATGGCGGCGAGGAGTGCTTCGCGGCTCTGGCGAATGGCGGCGTCGGACGAGAAGTCGATCCGGACGCCGTAGGAGCGCGCGGTCGTCTCGCCTTCGAAATCGGCGAAGCGCCACCAGGTTTCGGGGTCAGCGAGGAACTCGGCAAGGACCTTGTCGTGATTGCCGAGAAGCGCGACGTGGCGCGGGTTTGCCGCGACGCGCCGGGCGATCATTTCGATGACGCCGGCGCTGTCGGGCCCGCGGTCGACATAGTCGCCGAGATAGACGGTGCGCCAGTCGGCCGGCCGGTCGCGGACAATTTCGCCTTCGATGAGGCTGAGCATCTTCGCCAGGAGATCGGCGCGGCCGTGAATGTCGCCGATGGCGTAAAGGCGCATGCCTTCGGGCGCGGCGGCGTCCTCGTATCGGACGCCGAGTTCCATGCTATCCGCCGACGACCATGATGTGGAGCGCGCGCGGGCCGTGGGCGCCGAGCAACATTTTCTGCTCGATATCTCCGGAGCGCGAGGGGCCGGTGATCATGTTCAAGGTGCGCGGCATCCGGCCCTTGCCGAACTTGTCGCGGATGCGGGCGAGCACGGTTTCGAGGTCGCCGGCGACGTCCTTTGCATCGACCACGACCAGATGATGTTCGGGCAGGAAGTTGACGGTGGTCGGATTGTCGCCGCCCGAATGGAGCACCAGCGTTCCCGTCTCGGCGACGGCGCCGAAGGCGTGGCTGAGGCCGGTCTCGTCATTGCCGTCCGACGGTCCGTGCAGGATTTCGAGCGCGGGTTGGGTCGACCAGTCGGCGCCGGCGAGGCGGGCGTCGTCGCCCATGCGGATCGAGGCCGGCAGGTTCTTCGAGCGCAGATAGGCGGCAATCGCGGCCGGGAGGTCGGCGTAGGAGGACAGGCGCTCGGTCGTCGCGTGGACCTTTTCGGCCTGCGTGGTGAAGAGGTCGATGCGGGCGGCGTCGGGCAGTTGGCCGCGTTCGGGGATGAGGCCGCGCGGGGCGCCGGAAAGCCGGTCGCGGACGGCGTCCGCACGGTTTTCACTGCCGGCGCCGAGCGAGGCGCGGACCTTGTTGAGGATCGCGTCGCGGCCGCTCATCGCACCGGCTCCTGCTTTTTCGCTTCGCGCTGCGCCCATTGCTGCAGGAAGGTTCGCCCTTCCGGCGCCGGCAGTTCGCGATATTTCGTCCAGCCGCCGGCGAAGGGCAGCCAGGAGAAGCGGTGCTTCGCGCCACCGAAGGCCGAAAGCGCCGGGATGCCGAGCGAGGCGAAGAAGCGATAGAGCGACGGGCGCTTGGCGAAGAAGGCCCATGTCTTTAGCCCGTAGCGGGCAGCGGCCGGGTTCAGTCCGCGCTCGAACTCGCGCTCGCGCCAGTGGCGCATCATCTTCGGCAGCGGGATCTTCATCGGGCAGACGCTTTCGCAGCGGCCGCAGAAGGTCGACGCGTTGGGCAGGTGCCCGCCCTTGTCGACGCCGATCAGCGAGGGCGTCAGCACCGCGCCCATGGGGCCCGGATAGACCCAGCCGTACGCGTGGCCGCCGACGGCGTGATAGACCGGGCAGTGGTTCATGCAGGCGCCGCAGCGGATGCAGCGCAACATCTCCTGGAATTCGGTGCCGAGCATGGACGAGCGGCCATTGTCGAGCAGGACGACGTGGTATTCGTCCGGCCCGTCCGGGTCGCCCTCGCGCCGGCCGCCGGTGGAGACGGTTGTATAGACGCTCATGTCCTGGCCGGTCGCCGAGCGGGCGAGAAGGCGCAGGATCTGCGCGGCGTCTTCCAGCGTCGGCACGATCTTCTCGATCGAGGCGATGACGACGTGGACGCGCGGCAGGATCTGCGTCAGGTCGCCATTGCCCTCGTTCGTCACGATGATCGACGAGCCGGTTTCGGCGACGAGGAAGTTGGCGCCGGTGATGCCGAGATCGGCCTTGAAATATTCGGCGCGGAGGACGGCGCGCGCCTCGGTCAGGAGCTTCTCGTGCTCGACGAGTTCGCGGTCGGCCGGCAGATGGGTGTGGACGCGGCGGAAATCGGCCTCGATCTGCTCCTTGTTCAGGTGCACGGCGGGCGCGATGATGTGGCTCGGATGCTCGCCGCGGAGCTGGATGATGTATTCGCCGAGATCAGTCTCGACCGGGCGCACGCCGGCGGCCTCCAGCGCATCGTTCAGCGCGATCTCCTCGGAGATCATCGACTTGCCCTTGGTGACGGTCTTGACGCCGCGGGATTTGCAGAGATCGAGAATGATGTTGCGCGCGTCCTCGGCGGTCTGCGCCCAATGGACATGGCCGCCGGCCGCCTTCACCTGTGCCTCGTAATTCTCCAGGTACAGGTCAAGATGGGCGAGCGCATGGTCCTTGATCGCCTTGCCGTTTTCGCGCAGCGCCTCGAATTCCGGCAGCGCATCGACGGCCTTTTTGCGCTTGTCGATGAAGCCGGCACGGACATTGCCGAGCGCCTTTTGAAGCTGGGCGTCGGAGAGGGCCTTGACGGAATTGGCCTTGAAGGTTGGGGAGGTGATTTGCATTAGATGGCTCCCGTCCTGGACGGTAGCGATCCTTCGCGCCCCCCTCTGGCCTGCCGGGCGCCCTGGCCCGAGCCACGTGTCTCGGCCCGTCCTTCGGACCCCCCGCGAGGGGGGAGATCACGCGGTTTCGATGACGAGACTGATCTCCCCACCTGCGGGGGAGATGGCCGGCAGGCCAGAGGGGGGCAACGTAGGGCGTGAGCGCTCATCACAACTTCCCCCCGATCGGCGGCTGGTCGGTCATGCCGGCCAGGACCTCGGCGACGTGGCGGACTTCGATGGACGAGCCGTCGCGCTTGAGTTTGCCGGCCATGTTCATCAGGCAGCCGAGATCGCCCGCCAGAAGCAGGTCGGCGCCGGCGGTTTCGATGTTGGCGGTTTTCTTGGTGACGATGGCGTTGGAGATGTCGGAATATTTGACGCAGAACGTGCCGCCAAAGCCGCAGCACACGTCCGCTTCCTGCATCTCGGCGATCTTCAGCCCCTCGACCGAGGCAAGGAGCTTGCGCGGCTGATCGTGGATGCCGAGTTCGCGCAGGCCGGAGCAGGAATCGTGATAGGTGGCGGTGGCGGCGAGCCTGGCGGTGACGCCCTCGACCTTCATCTCATCCGTGAGGAAGGAGACGAGTTCGTGGACCTTCTTGGAAAACTCCGCCGCGCGGATTTCCCACGCCGGATCGCCGGCGAAGAGCGCGGGATAGTGCTTCTTCAGCATGCCGGTGCACGAGCCCGACGGCGCGACGACGTAGTCGAACTCCTCGAAGGCGGCGATGGTGGCCTTGGCGATCTCGCGCGTGTCTTCGCGGTCGCCCGAATTGTACGCCGGCTGGCCGCAGCAGGTCTGTGCCATCGGCACGTCGACCGCGCATCCGGCATCCTCGATCAGCTTGACCGCGGCGAAGCCGATGCTGGGGCGGAAAAGGTCGACCAGGCAGGTGACGAACAGGCCCACCGTCGGTCGCTTCGTCGATTGATGTTGCAAGAGCGCTTCCCGTCTTTTCGTTGGCCGGCACGATAGACCCGGAGGGCGTTTTTTCAAGTGGCCAGTCGGACGCGGCTCGTTATAACTGCATGAAGGGCCAGCGAGGGGAGGAGCTTCGATGTCAGGACCCGTCATGCCGGCCGCCGACCAGGCGACCTTGTCGCGGCGCGCCGAAATCGTCGCCGACATGCGCATCATCGTGCCGGACGAAGGCGTGGTGGAGGCCGAGCACGCGATGCGCGCCTTCGAGAGCGACGGGCTGACGGCTTATCGCCAGTTGCCGCTGGTCGTGGTGCTGCCGGAGACGACGGCTCAGGTCTCGCGCATCCTGAAATATTGCAACGAGCGCAACATCCGCGTCGTGCCGCGCGGTTCGGGCACCTCGCTTTCAGGTGGCGCGCTGCCGCTCGCCGATGCCGTGCTGCTCGTAATGAGCCGGTTCAACCGCATCCTCGACATCGACTTGGCCAACCGGACCGTGACCGCGCAGCCGGGCGTGACCAATCTCGGCATTACCAAGGCCGTCGAGGAGGAAGGGTTCTACTACGCGCCCGACCCCTCCTCGCAGATCGCATGCTCGATCGGCGGCAATGTCGCGGAGAATTCGGGCGGCGTGCACTGCCTCAAATACGGGCTGACGGCGAATAACGTGCTTGGCCTCGAAATGGTGCTGATCGACGGCGAGGTGATCCGGCTCGGCGGCAAGCATCTCGACGCGGAAGGCTACGATCTGCTCGGCCTGATGACGGGTTCGGAAGGGCTGCTCGGCGTCGTCACCGAAGTGACGGTGCGCATATTGCAGAAGCCGGAGGCCGCGCGTGCGATGCTGGTCGGCTTCCCCTCCTCCGAACAGGCGGGGCAATGCGTCGCCGACATCATCGGCGCGGGCATCATTCCCGGCGGGATGGAGATGATGGACCGGCCGGCGATCCACGCGGCCGAGGCCTTCGTCCACGCCGGCTACCCGCTCGACGTCGAGGCGCTTCTGATCGTCGAACTCGACGGGCCGGTGGCCGAGATCGATCATCTGATCGGCGAGGTGGAGCGGCTGGCGGCGCAAAATGGTGCGACGACGAGCCGGATTTCGACCTCGGACGCCGAGCGTGCGGTCTTCTGGGCTGGGCGCAAGGCGGCATTCCCGGCGGTGGGACGCATCTCGCCCGACTATTATTGCATGGACGGCACGATCCCGCGCAAGGAACTGCCGACCGTCCTGGCGCGGATGCGCGAACTCTCGGTGAAATACGGGCTGGAAGTCGCCAACGTGTTTCATGCCGGGGACGGGAACCTGCATCCGCTGATTCTATATGACGCGAACAAGCCGGGCGAACTCGACCGCGCCGAGGCGTTCGGCTCGGACATCTTGCGGCTGTGCGTCGAGGTCGGCGGGGTGCTGACCGGGGAACATGGCGTGGGCGTCGAGAAGCGCGACCTGATGCCGGAGATGTTCACCGAGATCGACCTGAACCAGCAAATCCGGGTGAAATGCGCGTTCGATCCGGAGCATCTGCTCAATCCGGGGAAAGTGTTTCCGCAACTGCATCGCTGCGCGGAAATGGGCCGGATGCATATCAGCCGCGGACAGGTGGCGTTTCCGGATATTCCGAGGTTTTGATGATTGCAAGTAAGGCACTTTTGCCTTACTTTTTGGTTCGCCGCAGCGGGAAAGAAGCCATGACCACGCTAACCGTAACAGCCAAGGGCCAAGTGACGTTGAAAAAGGAACTGCTCCAACATCTTGGTGTGAAGCCTGGCCAGAAGGTCGAAGTCGACCCCCTGCCCGGGGGGCAGCTTGCGATCAAGGCAGTGCGGCAAAAGGGAAGCTGGAGCGAACTATACGGAATGCTTGCGGGAAAGACCGACAAGGTCGCGACGATCGAGGAGATGAACGAGGCGATCAGGAAGGGATGGGCGGGGCTGAAATGAGAATTACGGCGGACACCAACCTTCTTGTGCGCATCGCAACCAGGGACAACGAAGCTCAAGCCAGACAGGCATTCGCAATTGTCTCTAGCGCTGAGAAGGTGGTGATCCCGCTCCCTTGCGCGCTTGAGCTCGCGTGGGTGCTGGACAGCGTCTACCATTTTTCTCGCGCCGAAATTGCTGACGCTCTCGCGACACTTGGCCGGATGGAGAACGCCTCGATCGATGCAGTCGCCATCGATACGGGATTGAGAGTTCATGAGGCGGGCGGTGACTTCGCCGATGGCGTCATCGCCGCCGCCGGTGCCGCGATGGGTGGTGAAACTTTCGTTTCGTTTGATCGGAAGGCCGTGTCCCAAATTCGCAGAATCGGCATTTCAGCCGAGCTTGCGACGTCGCTCGCATGACCACCTTCACCCCCTCCTCCGCCGCGGAAACGCTCGATGTTGTGCAATGGGCAGTCTCCGAAGAAACGCCGCTTGAGATCGTCGGGCATGGGTCGAAGCGGGGGATCGGGCGGCCGGGGCAGACGGAGCATGCTATCGACCTTTCCGGGCTGACGGGCGTGACTCTTTACGAGCCGGAGGAACTGGTGCTTTCGGCACGGGCGGGGACGCCGATTGCCGAGGTCGAAGCGTTGTTGAAGGCGCATCGGCAGGAGTTTGCGTTCGAGCCGATGGATTATGGGCCGCTGCTCGGGACCGAGCCGGGGCGCGGCACGGTGGGTGGGGCGCTGGCGGCTAACCTTTCGGGGCCGCGAAGGCTGAAATCAGGCGCGGCGCGGGATCATATTCTGGGCGTGCATGCGATTTCGGGGCGCGGCGAGGCGTTCAAGTCCGGCGGGCGGGTGGTGAAGAACGTGACCGGCTACGACCTTTCCAAGGGGTTGGCGGGCTCTTGGGGCACGCTGGCCGTGGTCACCGACCTGACCTTCAAGGTGCTGCCGGCGGCCGAAACAGAGAAGACGTTCGTCATTCGCGGGCTCGACGACGGGCCGGCGGCGTTCGCGATGGCGGCCGCGATGGGCTCGAGCGCGGAGGTCTCGTCGGCCGCGCATATGCCGCCGAGCGTGACGGGACGAGTTCTCGACGGCGCGTTGAAGGGTCAGGCGTCGACGCTGCTGCGGCTCGAAGGGTTCGGGCCGTCGGTCGAATACCGGCTCGCGACGCTGACCGGGCTGCTTGCCGCGCAGGGCACTGTCGAGATTCTGGAAGAAGGGCAGTCGCGGCTGGTGTGGCGCGAGATTCGCGATTGCCTGCCCTATGCCGACGGCACCAGCCGGCCGGTCTGGCGGATTTCGATGGCGCCGAGCCAGGGGTGGAAGATGGTCGCGGAATTGCGGCTCCATGCCGGGGCGGACGTCTTCTACGACTGGCAGGGCGGGCTGATCTGGGCGCGGATGGAAGCCGAGCCGGACGCCGAGGGCTTGCGCGCGCTGATCGCGCATTTCGGCGGCGGACATGCGACGCTGGTGCGCGCAAGCGGGCCGGTGCGCGCGGCGAGCCAAGTGTTTCAGCCGCAGGCGGGAGCGCTGGGTGCGCTGGCACGGCGGCTGAAGGATCAGTTCGACCCCAAGGGAATTCTCAATCCGGGCAGGATGGGCTGATGCAGACGAATTTCTCCCTCGCGCAGCTCGCCGATCCGCATGTGGCGGAGTCCGAGAAGATTCTCCGGAGCTGCGTCCATTGCGGGTTCTGCACCGCGACCTGCCCGACCTATGTGACGCTCGGCAACGAGCTCGACAGTCCGCGCGGGCGCATTTACCTGATCAAGGACATGCTGGAGAACGACCGGCCGGCGGACGAGACCGTCGTTACGCATATCGACCGGTGCCTGTCGTGCCTCTCCTGCATGACGACCTGCCCCTCCGGCGTGCATTACATGCACCTCGTCGACCATGCGCGGGCGCATATCGAGAAGACCTATCGACGGCCGCTGATGGACCGGCTGGTGCGCAGACTGCTCGCTGCCACCCTGCCCTATCCGGACCGGATGCGCGCGAGCCTGAAGCTGGCCGGGTTCGGGCGTGCTTTTGCCGGGCTGTTTCGGGCCGTGCCGGGGCTGAAGCCGCTGGCGGCGATGCTGGAACTGGCGCCGAAGAGTGTGCCGGCGGCGTCGGATGTTTCTCGTCCGGCGGTGCATGAAGCGTCGGCGGGCAAGCGCGGGCGGGTGGCGATCCTGACGGGATGCGCGCAGTCGGTGCTCGATCCAGGCATCAACGAGGCGACGGTGCGGCTGTTGACGCGGCTCGGCGTGGAGGTGGTGGTGCCGGCCGGCGAAGGATGCTGCGGAGCGCTGACGCATCACATGGGGCGCGAAGAACAGGCGCTCGATTTCGCGCGGGCGAATGTCGATGCGTGGATGCGCGAGGTCGACAAGGGCGGGCTCGATGCGATCGTCATCACGGCTTCGGGTTGCGGGACGACGATCAAGGATTACGGCTTCATGCTGCGGCTCGACCCGGCCTATGCGGAGAAGGCAGCGCGCGTGTCGGGGCTGGCGAAGGACGTGACGGAATATGTGGCCGGGTTGGACCTGCCGGAGCCGGCAGTGCGGCCGGGACTGAGTGTTGCCTATCATTCGGCCTGTTCGATGCAGCATGGACAGAAGATCACGAGCCTGCCGAAGATGCTTTTGCAGGGCGCGGGGTTCATGCTGCGCGAGCCGCGCGAGGGGCATCTGTGCTGCGGGTCGGCGGGGACTTACAACATCCTGCAGCCGGAGATTTCGGCCAAGCTGCGGGACCGCAAGGTGGCGAATATCGAGGCGACGGGTGCCGATCTCGTCGCGACGGGGAATATCGGCTGCATGACGCAGATCGCGTCGGGGTCGAGCCTGCCGATCGTGCATACGGTCGCATTGCTCGACTGGGCCTATGGCGGGCCGAAACCGGCGGGGGTGCCCGAGGCGCGGGTTATGGAAGCGGCGGAGTAAAAAGCGAAAGGGCAGCGCGACGGATCGCACTGCCCTTCAAGCGACGGTTCTGATTGTTCTTGCCGTCGCCGCGGTCACCGTCCCCCGATGCCCGCTTTCCCCTCTCCGGGAATTTTGTCGCCTGGCGCAGTTTCCACCGCGCCGGGAATTGTTCAGCTCACCACAACCCTTGTACCGACTTTGACGCGTTCGTAAAGGTCGGTGACGTCTTCGTTGCGCATGCGGATGCAGCCGGACGAGACGGCCTGGCCGATGGTCCAGGGCGCGTTGGTGCCGTGGATGCGGTAGAGCGTGGAACCGAGATAGAGGGCGCGGGCGCCGAGCGGATTCTCCGGGCCGCCGGGCATGTGCGCGGGCAAAATCTTGCCCTTGGCGCGCTCGCGCGCGATCATCTGGGCGGGCGGCGTCCAGCCCGGCCACTCGGCCTTGCGGGTGATGGTTTCCGAACCGCGCCAGGAAAAGCCTTCCTTGCCGACGCCGACGCCATAGCGGCGCGCAGTGCCGCCTTCCTGCACGAGGTAAAGGAACTTGGCATTCGTATCGATGACGATCGTGCCCGGCTTCTCGCGGCCGGTATACGCGACTTCCTGCGGCAGGAAAATCGGGTCCATCTGCGGGGCGGCATCGCGCGGCGCGGCAGGCGCCATCGCTGCCGTGTGCACCGGATCGGGCGCGATCACGACCGAGCGCTGGCGGACGATCGGGGCTGGCGCGACGGCCATGCGGGCGCCGGGCGCAACCTGCCGGCGAACGGTTCGCTCGCGGATCGGGGCGCCGTGCGGCGCGCGCTGCAACTGCATGACCCAGGGCGCCGAAAGGTCGGGGCTGACGACCAGCGGCGGGCGCTCGGCATAACGGTCCTGCGCCATGGCCGAGGCCGGCAGGAGCACGGCCAAAGCCGCGCAAAGGAGAATGGATTTCATGGACGGTCTCACCTGAATTGACAGTCGTTTCAACGCGCATTGTCAGGAGGCGCTGCCACGAAAGCGTGAATCCGCTTTCATAAAATGCCGTTCTTCGCGTAAAGCTTCAGGTGTGGTTACCGGCCGGTTCATGGCAGTGGTGAATGCGGCGTTAACGAGGAAAAACAAAAAGATGGCGGGCGACATTCCGGGATTGATCGAGGGCGGGGACGGCCAACTGCGCTGTGCCTGGCATGGCAATCTGCCGGATTACCAGACCTATCACGACACGGAATGGGGGCGGCCGGTTACGGCCGACATCCGGCTCTTCGAAAAGCTGTGCCTCGAGGGATTTCAGTCGGGATTGTCATGGCTGACGATCCTCAGGAAGCGCGAGAATTTTCGAGAGGCCTTCGACGGTTTCGATTTCCGCGTGCTGGCGACGCGGCCCGAAAGCGAGATCGAGCGGCATCTGCAAAATGCCGGCATCATCCGCCATCGCGGCAAGATCGCCTCGGTCTACAACAATGCCAGGCGGGCCGTGGAACTCGTCGAGGAGCATGGATCGCTGGCCGCGTTCTTCTGGTCGTTCGAGCCGCAGGCGCATGAGCGGCCGGACGTATTCGACTTCGATGCGCTCCGGGCCAACCCGAAGACGGAGGTGTCGACGCGCATCTCGAAACTCCTGAAGAAGAAGGGCTGGAGCTTTGTCGGGCCGACGACGGTCTATGCGTTCATGCAGGCGATGGGGCTCGTCAACGACCATATCGAGGGTTGCTTTTGCCGCGCCGAGGTCGAGCACGAGCGGCAGAAGCTGAAGCGGCCCATTACGGCGAATTAATCCGGCGGACAATTCCCGGTAAGGTTGCGGCAGGCACAGTCTCTTCAGGGACAACGCATACGAGGACTTGCCATGAAGAAGACCATCGCCGTCGTACTGATCACCAGTTTCGCCGCCTCTACCGTCGCCTTCGCGCAGGACGCCGCGCAAGACGACCAGTCGCCGCGCCAGATGATGCGCGAACTGCGCAAGGAAATCCGCGCCGACGGCGTCGACCAGGAGCGCTTCGTCTCCTTCGTCACGGAGCGCGCCGAGGCCCGCTTCGACCGGCTCGACGCCGATGGCGACGGGCAGATTTCGCGCGAGGAATTCCTCGCCAGCATCGACAACCGCGTCGAGCGCCAGTTCGCACGCATGGACCGCAACGATGACGGGATGCTGACCAGCGAGGACCGTCCGTTCCGTGGCGGAATGCGCGGCGAACGCGGTAAGCGCGCAGACAGGGCCGAGCGCACGGCGCCGACCGAGCAGACGGACGAAGCGCCCGCCGAGTGAGTTCGGCGGCCGGCCCGCACTTGACCGCGGGCCGGCCCCTGCCCCATCTGGTTCGCCATGCGAGCGAATTACAAGATGCAACGGCTCTTCGTGGAGGGCGCCCTTTCCGGTGACGGAACGGTCGCCCTTTCCGCGCAGCAGAGCCACTACCTCACCAACGTCATGCGGATGCGCGAGGGCGGCGAATTGCTGGTCTTCAACGGGCGCGACGGCGAGTGGCGCGCCGGGGTCGCGGCAGTTTCGAAGAAGAGCGTGACGCTGTCGCTCGCCGAGCAGACCCGCCCGCAGCCCCCGACCCCCGATCTCGTCTACTGCTTCGCGCCGATCAAGGCCGGGCGGCTGGACTACATGGTCCAGAAGGCGGTGGAGATGGGCGCGGGCGTGCTGCAGCCGGTCATCACGCAGCACACGCAGATGACGAAGATCGGCACGGATCGGCTGCAGGCGAATGCGGTGGAGGCGGCGGAGCAATGCGGCGTGCTGGCGGTGCCCACTGTTCGCGAGCCGGTGAAGCTGGAGAGGTTGCTGGCGGAGTGGGATGCGGAGCGGGTGCTGATCTTCTGCGACGAGACGGCGGCGGGGGACAATCCGGTTGCGGCGTTGATGGGCTTGAAGGGGCGCAGGCTGGCACTGATCGTCGGGCCAGAGGGCGGGTTTTCGGAGGATGAGCGGCGGCAGTTGCATGCGCGCGATTTCGTCACCGCGATTCCGCTGGGGCCGCGGATATTGCGGGCGGATACGGCGGCGGTCGCGGCGCTTGCGGTGATCCAGGCGACGGTGGGGGACTGGTGAGGCGCACCATCAACCCGTGTTGACGCAGCGGTCAGGATTTTTCGCTTGATCGGCGGTGGCATTTGCGGCCAACACACCCACATCTTTCGCAAGGCTCGGGACCCGGGGACATTTCATGGCACGCGACACGACCGATTTCCGGCCGATCGAAGAGAAATCGGAGCTCGTCGCTCACCTCGCCGAGGGCTGCAAGCCCAAGGAAAAGTGGCGAATCGGGACCGAGCACGAGAAGTTTCCGTTCTATGTCGACGGCCATGCGCCTGTGCCCTATGGCGGTGACAAGGGCATTCGGGCGCTGCTCGAGGGGATGCAGAAGACGCTCGGATGGGACCCGATCGTCGATGCTGGGCACACGATCGGGCTCGTCGAGCCGACCGGACAGGGCGCGATCTCGCTGGAGCCCGGCGGGCAGTTCGAATTGTCGGGCGCGCCGGTCGAGACGATCCACCAGACCTGCCGCGAGGGCAATGCGCATCTGGCGCAGCTTCGCCAGATCGCCGAGCCGCTCGGCATCCGCTTTCTCGGCCTTGGCGGCAGCCCGAAATGGACGCTGGCCGAGACGCCGCGTATGCCGAAATCACGCTACGACATCATGACCGCCTACATGCCGAAGGTCGGCAGCCACGGGCTCGACATGATGTACCGGACCTGCACGATCCAGGTGAATCTGGACTTTTCCTCCGAAGAGGACATGCGGCGCAAGATGCAGGTCTCGCTGAAGCTGCAGCCGCTTTCGACCGCGCTCTTCGCCAATTCGCCCTTCACCGAAGGCAAGCCCAACGGACTTCAAAGCTGGCGCGGCGAGATCTGGCGCGACACGGACAACCAGCGCGCGGGCATGCTGGACATGTGCTTTTCGCGCGATTTCGGCTTTGCGGACTATGTCGAGTGGGCGCTCGACGTGCCGATGTATTTCCTCATCCGCGAGGGGCGGTATTTCGATGTCACGCACGTCACCTTCCGCCAGTTCATGGACGGCGCGCTGAAGAACGAGATTCCCGACGGCCTGCCGACCATGGGCGACTGGGCGAACCATCTTTCGACGCTGTTTCCCGATGTGCGGCTGAAGCGTTTTCTCGAAATGCGCGGGGCCGATGGCGGGCCGTGGCGGCGCATCTGTGCGCTGCCGGCCTTTTGGGTCGGGCTGCTCTATGACGAGGCGGCGCTGGATGCGGCCGAGGAACTGACGGCGGACTGGACGTATCAGGAGTGCCTGGAGCAGCGCGACGCGGTGCCGGCGCAGGGCCTCGCGACGCCATTCCGCAACCACACGCTGCGCGAAATCGGCCGCGAGGTTCTGTCGATTTCTCGGACGGGTTTGACCAACCGCGCGCGCAAGAATCGCGAAGGCTATGACGAGACGGGATTCCTCGCGCCGCTCGACGAGGTGATCGCGCGCGGGACGACGAGCGCGGAGGAGATGGTGCGGGCGTATCACACGCGCTGGGGCGGGTCGATCGAGCCGGCGTTTCTGGAGTATGCGTATTAGGTTTGCCGGGGAGCGTTCGGGCTCTTCGCTATCCGTTGCTGTTTTTTTTGAAGGGGACCCCCACCCTTTATCCCTCCCCCTTGTGGAGATCGTTGCAAAATTGGCTGATTGTTATTCAGTCGTCTTTGTTTGGAGGCGGTTTGATGAGCGGTCAGCTTGGTTTTGGCGATGGGTGGATATCGGCCAGGGTCGGCCACAATGCGA